>NZ_JAUOQQ010000015.1:0-131733 GCF_030547675.1 Photobacterium sp. 2_MG-2023 | reverse complement strand
GCTTTATGATTATGTTCGAGGATAGACTCACTGAATACATGTAACCAAGGCAGTTACACAGAATTATTTACAGGGTCTTTTTTGTCGCTGAAATCCGACCAGTTCCTCTTTCTCCTTTCAGGTAAAACCCTGAATCCATTTCACAATTCCTCACATTTGCAGTTATCTTCACAATTTTTCAGGATTTTTTGGGTATGACTCACTATTTGCTTGCCGTCTGCTTTGCATTATGGCCTAATAACTCTGCCTATAATGCAACGCTATTTATGCAACAAAGTGAAAAGTATACTTCGATACACCCGCTTCACCTAAGCGCCGTTGTCCTGAAGAGCTACATCCTTGTCCATAAGTAATCCATTATGTTGGCATGAAGCACGCCCAAGGGCGTATTTATTCCTATATTTTCAGGAGACATCCTATGTCTAAAGCAACTGGTACTGTTAAGTGGTTTAACGACGAGAAAGGCTTCGGTTTCATCACTCAAGACAACGGCGGTGCAGACGTATTCGTACACTTCCGTGCTATCACTGGTGAAGGCTTCAAATCTCTGGCTGAAGGTCAGAAAGTGAAGTTCGATATCGAGCAAGGCCAAAAAGGTCCTCAAGCTGCTAACGTTGAGCGCGCATAAGCCCTCTTCAAGCACATGAACACGAAAAAGAGCGCCTGAGGGCGCTCTTTTTATTTCCTCTGAATCATCCTCTGCCCCCAAAAAACGCTTCCCGATGTTTTCACCTCAATGAAAAGCTTTGCTCTTCACCATTGAAGAAAAACTCACAGCGTCTGACCAAATTGCCTCCCACTCAGTTAACCCCCACATCAGATGCATAACCTGTCTCCTTAGCTCATACATCTTGGTTCACACTTTTCAACTTTAACCGCCATAAGCATTCAAGTGCACTATAGTGAACACAACTATGTATAAAAAAGCAGGCAATGGTTCCCCGGGTTCAGCCGTCTCCTTATTGCCTTCCGCTTTTTAAATGACAGATGTAAAGAATGAGGATCGATAAATGACAACCATTGCTAAACTCAATTACCGCAGAAAAATGGCAGGCTTACCCCTGATCCGTTTTAACCTGTTACGTCTGAATCCTGAAGACATGAACGATTTACGAGACGCCTATGCCGCAATGTATGAAATTTCAGACATTGCAGTTGGCGATCGCCGTGGCTATTTTTCGCTGGCCCGTGGTCACGGTTATGATCAGGATCTTTGCCACGATGATAACCGGGTATTTCTTACCTGGCACCGCTCATATATCTACTCATTCGAAAAGGCCCTGAATACGGCCTTACAGTGGAAACGTAAAGATAAAGAACTTGAACTCACATTACCCTATTGGGACTGGACACAGTTCAGTCAATCGACTCATGCGGCAAACGGCCTGCCAAAAGTACTCAATGACAGTCAGTATAAGAATGCAGAAGGCGTCCAGCTGGATAATCCCCTCAACCGTGCAAAAAGCCTGTATCGCATCACATCGCAAGGCCTGGAAGGTGATAAACAATACACACAACGCTTCCCCAGCGCTTTTAAAAGCATCATCAGTCAGCTGAAAAACGATATTGACCGTTATATGGACAACCCCAACTTTATGCGCTTCCAGGAAGATTTCGATTTTGGTGCGCATGGTGCTGTGCATGTGTATGTCGGTGGTGCAGGTAACTCCCCCTTACCACAAGGATCCGGTGACATGAGCTCAGTCATTTCTGCGGCCTATGATCCCCTTTTCTGGCTTCACCATTCCATGGTCGACAAAGTCTGGTTTGATTGGCAAACACTGCACCCTGATGCAAATATTCCGACATTCGTTCAACAAAAAGTTGTCTATGACGGACGCATCGGGCGTGATCTGATTGACGCAGAGAATTCGCTAAAATACATCTATTCTGACAATTCAGTGGAATCCGCCATCGCAGCCACAGGTACCACCAACACCCTGCCAGCCAAATCACTCTCAGCAGCAGCAAGCCTGGCTAAAGAGCTATCAATGGGACTGGTAGAAGGCGGCTTTGTCCGAGCGCAACTTGATTTCCTTCGTTTACATCCACCCAAAGAGAGTTATGAGATTCGCGCTTACATCAATAATCCCGCCTGCAATGCTTCAACCGGTTATGACGATGAAAGCTACTCTGGGCGCCTCGTCCTGTTTGGTCATGGTACTTGTCACGGAGCATCAGGGCATTGTAATCCGACAATGGCCGTGCGTGACGATTACGATATTCGTACGAAGCATCCATTGCGCTACGAACACACACGTTATTCGATTGATCTCACTCGCGGATTGCGGCGCTTTATTGGTCGGAAGAAATCCGTCGATGATGTGAAAATCTACCTGCTTGTTATTGATGCGAAAGGCAAAGCCGTTCCACCTGAAACCCTCAAATATGATGGTTGTTCCCTTCGCACTTTTGCGAAGAAATAGCGATTGCCCTGTGGTATGTGCATCTTGCAGCCACAGGGTTTAACTATAATCAAATTGCCATGAAAATTACCGTTCCCTCTACCGCCGCAAGAAACGGCATTCTCCGTGTCTGGCTTCAACGGATCCCGGTCGACAGCCAGATCATTTATGCCTTTCGAACCAGCCCGAATGCCGCTGATGCGCACCCTATCAGCCAGGCTCATATCTACGGCCGCGGCGAAGGCTCATCCGCCTCTGAGAAAGTCATGCTGCAATTTCCGGTTAATCCCGCAGACCTACCCTTTCTAGCCGGTGAAGTGCTTATCCTTAAGAAGCGCAGTTCATCGACTGGCGCCTATGAAGACGTTCAATTCGATGTCATTGAGGTTACATAGACATCATTAAATTGTGACGGCGTCACTAAAACACAGTCATACAACCAGGGCTGTATCACGCATGTAATGACTTTTCCAGACTCCGGCAGTCCAATGTCCATTCGGAGCAATGAGTCCTTATGCCTAACCGCTGCCGGTATGCGCTTGTTGGTCATCTTAAAATAATACGTTCTTTCATAGATACTGCATGTCATCCACGCCAAAATCCCCCGCAGCCAGTGCAATTCTTTGGTAGAATGACCTCAGAAAACACGTTTATGCCAGTAAAGGTAAGAATGAGTAATAACGATAACCAACCAACCTTGTTTTGGCTGGACTATGAGACATTCGGGGCAAATCCTTCGGTTGATCGGCCTTGCCAGTTTGCCGGGGTGAGAACCGACATGGATTTCAATGTGATTGGTGAGCCATTGGTGATTTACTGCCAGCCGCCCAGCGATTACCTGCCTTCACCCGAAGCCTGCCTGATCACAGGGATTACACCGCAAGAAGCGATGGAGAAGGGCTTACCGGAACATGAATTTATTGCGCGCATTCATGCGGAGCTCTCTAAACCCAATACCTGCGTCATCGGCTATAACAATGTGCGCTTCGATGACGAGGTCACTCGGTATACTCTGTACCGTAATTTTTACGATCCCTATGCCTGGAGCTGGCAAAGCGGCAATTCGCGTTGGGATATGCTTGATATCATGCGTACTTGCTATGCGTTACGCCCAGATGGTCTGAACTGGCCAACAAACGAAGACGGATTCCCGAGCTTTAAGCTTGAGCATTTATCTGTTGAAAACGGAATCGAACACAGCAACGCGCACGACGCAATGGCCGATGTGTACGCCACAATTGAGCTGGCCAGGAAAGTCAAAGCCAGCCAACCCAAACTCTTTAACTACCTGTTTAACTTACGTCATAAACGTAAACTACAGGAACTGATCGACATCGCTGAGATGACGCCCTTGGTGCATGTTTCAGGTATGTTTGGTTCTGAGTGCGGGAATACCAGCTGGATCGTCCCCATGGCCTGGCATCCGGATAACAAGAATGCGGTCATTTGTGTCAATCTGGCAATGGATCCTGCCCCGCTGTTCGATCTGGATGCTGACAGTTTGCGCGAGCGGCTGTACACCAAACGTGCTGATCTCAACCCCGGCGAGCTACCTGTTCCGCTCAAGCTGGTTCATATTAATAAGTGCCCTGTGCTGGCACCGGCAAAAACACTGACGGCCGAAGATGCTGAGCGACTAGGGATCGATCGGACTCAATGTCTGGCCAACCTGAGCGCACTGAAAGATAAGCCTCAGATCCGTGAAAAACTGCTGGCCGTGTTTGGTCAGGACAGAGAATTTGAGCCAAACGATGATGTTGATACACAACTGTATAACGGCTTTTTTTCTGCTGCGGACAAATCGGCGATGGATATCATTCGTGAGTCCGCGCCTGAGGAACTGGGCAAACTCGAACTGAATGTGGATGACAAACGCATCAAGCCATTGCTGCTTCGCTACCGCGCCCGTAATTTCCCGTTAACGCTAAGCCATCAGGAACAGCAGCAGTGGAAGTATCATTGTCAGGATTACTTCGAAACCAAACTGCCGGCTTACATGCAAAATCTCGAATCTATCGCGATGGAGCACCAAAGCGATGAGAGAAAAATGAAAATCCTGAAGGCCGTGTACGATTACGTAGGCAAGCTGGTGTAATTACACAGCCAGGATGCCAGAAAGACAAATCGTTACAGAGCGCTGATCTTACTCAGTAATTTCGCAACCCTGACCTGCAGAGCAGTCAGGGTTTCTTTTTTCAGACACTTTTCCTGCCCTGGTAGTTTGAACTTCAACGCAAGGCCAATAACAATTAATAAGTACCCGCTTTGTGCCATGCGTCATGGAGGCGCTTGGCAACATAAGCCACCATCAAGCCAATGATGTTTTACTGCCAGATGCCATAGGGACAGCATGCCGACAGTAAATTGGAAAAGTGACTATTATGGCAACTGAGTCTCTCACCCGGTGTTATCGATTTGCCAGGGTGGATTTTGAACCCGATCTGCGGCTGCTCGTCTGGCCTGATAAATCAGAGACAGCCCTGACGCTGCATGAGTCACGCCTGCTTGAAGCTCTGTGCTACTTTGCCGGAGAGGTGATAAGCCATAAATCATTGTCTGATAAAACATTTCTTCCTCAGGATTCCATGTCGCACATACAAAAAATCGACCTGGCTTCGATATTCAACTCGCTTCGCCGCAAGCTGACTGTTAACGGTGTAATGGCTATTCCTATCGAAGTGCTCCCCCATTTTGGCTTTCGTGTCCCTCTGCCGAAAGAGACCTGTCGCCATATCCATCGCTTCAGACAACCCGAGACGCTGCCGTCCAAGCCGTCGCCACAGCCAGCAATCACAACGGTTAAAACCAGACGACCGCATAGCTCGGCAACAGAGCACATAGTAAAACACAGCCTGATGCATAAACTGTCTGTGTTGCTGCTTGCTGCCGCCGGCATTGCAATCGTCATCGTTTCAAACCTGTGAACAAGCAGTCCAGGATAAATACAGCCGCAAAGAAATGTGGTGTAGATCTCATCTATTTTGTATCATTGCGACACCATTTATCATCATCCTGACGTCTATGAGCTACCTGCGTTCATTTGCAATCATCGCCATTTTTCTGATGGTCGGTAAAGGATTTCAGTCTCTTACTCAGATCCCCATCCCCGGCAGCATTCTCGGCATGTTATTTCTCTTCACAGCTCTGTCTACGGGCCTGTTGCCGCCCAACTGGGCTAAACCCGGCTGTCATCTGTTTATTCGCCATATGGCTATTTTGTTTGTGCCTGTGGGTGTCGGGCTGGTCAATTATCTGGATCTGCTCAGAGCCAATGCGTTGCCTGTTCTGGTAAGCACCATAGGCAGCAGTTTGGTGGTTCTGTTATTTGTTGGCTGGTATGTACAGCGCAAGGAGTCTGACTGATGTGGTTAGCCGTAACGCTGATTGTTTTTATTCTTGCCCGTAAATTATCCAAGCGCTTCCAGCACCCCATTCTTAATCCGTTACTTCTCTGTCTGGTGGTGATCATTCCGCTGCTTTTGGTGCTTAATGTGCCTTATGACGTCTATTTCGATGATAATAAATGGATTCATTTCCTTCTGGAGCCCGCTGTTGTTGCCCTTGCTTTCCCTCTTTATGAGCAATTGCCGCAAATCCGCAGCCGCTGGAAAGTCATAGTCACAGCCACCCTGTTTGGCAGCATACTCTCAATGATTACCGGGACAGCGATTGCTCTTGCTCTTGGCGCTGATTTACAGCTTACTGCAAGCATTCTGCCTAAATCCGTGACCACCCCCATCGCTATGGCGGTTGCTGAACAAATTGGTGGTGTGCCGTCGCTGGCCGCTGTCATGGTTCTGATCGCCGGCATCTTTGGTGCTGTATTAGGTTATCCGTTGTTTAAACTCATCAACATCACCCATCCCATGGCCAAAGGATTAAGCATGGGGACTGTGGCACACGCGTTAGGCACGGCTAAAGCGGCTGAGGAAAATTACAAAGATGGCGCGTTCAGCTCACTGGCCTTAGTACTTTGTGGCGTCATTACCGCCATACTCGCCCCGATAATCTATCCGTTGCTGTTGTCTGTCTTTCACTGACAACCTATCCACCTGCCACTTCTTAAGCGGTTTAGCTGTGCAACGCCCTTGCAACACCCACACAGCCAGGCCGCTTTACTGAGTATTGAATTACAGACACTTACCGCATCAATCATGTGAAACCACTCACTAATTTGCAAATAGAGTGAAATAAACAACCCTTAATGGTGATCCTTGTCACTATATTTATTCGTTTACGCACTACAATGCGTAAGTGAATACATTAAGGAGAATCAGTATGCGCACCGAAGTAATGGACGCTTTAGAGCACCTGCCACACACATTGTCACAGGCGCTTAAGCCTATCATTACCGCTCCGGGTTTTGATGCCACACTGAGCAAAGAAGAATTTGAACAGTTAATGAAAGACAGTCAACTGACGGATGCAGAACTGCGTATTCAGTTACTGAAAGTGGCTGCGGCCTACTCGATTGCTTCTCTCTCAAACTTCCATGTTGGTGCCATTGCCCGCGGAAACTCAGGTCGTCTGTATTTCGGTGCGAACATGGAATTCAGCGCCACCTCTATGTCACAAACGGTTCACGCAGAGCAATCTGCAATCAGCCATGCCTGGTTGAAAGGCGAAACGGGCATTACCGACATTACCGTCAACTACTCCCCCTGCGGGCATTGCCGGCAGTTCATGAATGAACTGACGACGGCACAAAGCATCGTGGTACAGTTGCCAGAGCGTTCACCCAAAGCACTGCAGGAATATCTGCCAGAGTCCTTTGGCCCGTCTGATCTGGGTATCACCGAGCTCTTATTATCAGACAGCTCACATGAGCTGAAGCTCGAAACCGATGATGTGCTGCTGCAAGCAGCCTGTAAGGCGGCAGATAAATCACATGCGCCATACAGTAAAAACTATGCGGGAGTTGCACTGAAGGCGAAAGATGGCCGGCTATTCTCAGGCATGTATGCCGAGAACGCAGCATTTAACCCGAGCCTGCCACCACTCCAGGTGGCACTGATTAACATGAATATGGCGAGCTATTCGCTGTCAGATATTGTTGAAGCCGCTTTGGTTGAACAGAAAGACTCAGCGATCAGCTTGCTGGCTGATACACAAAATACGCTGGAAACCTTCAATCCTGATATGCCACTTTCTTACGCCGCTATCTGATAACAAATTAAGAATTCCTTGCCGCCGACAAAGTTCCCTGTTTTGTCGGCTTTTTTTATCAATTAACAATTTCTTCTATGCACTCATCAGAGTATGATTCCAGATTATTTTTTCTGAAAGACACCTTATGACTCATCGACACAACCCTATTCAGGGCGCTTGCTGGATGCTGACAGCCGGAATGGCGTTTGCCGTGGTTAACAGCATGGCACAATACCTGAGTGTGACCTTCCATTTGCCATCTACCACTGTCGGTTTGATTCAATACTTTATTGCTCTCCTGGTCATGCTTCCCTGGCTGCACAATATCGGTCTTCGTCAGGCTCTGAAAACTCAACACTTTGGTATGCACTGCTTCCGCGTGTTTCTGTCTGTTATCGGTATTCAGTTATGGCTGTGGGCCCTGGCGTACCCTGTACCTATCTGGCAAGGCATTGCGCTACTGATGACATCGCCTTTGTTCGCCACCGTAGGCTCGGGTTTGCTGCTGAAAGAAAAGGTCGGCTTTGTACGCTGGATGGCAACACTGGCCGGCTTTGCAGGTGCGATGATCATTCTTGAGCCGTGGGCCGACAATTTCAACCTAGCCTCATTGCTGCCCATTGGCGCGGCTTTCTTCTGGGCGAGCTATTCTCTGATGGTGAAGAAGATGTCGCACCACGACTCCCCGACGACTATGGTTGTCTACCTGCTGGTGCTGATCACGCCATTTAACCTTTTTCTTGCTGCACCTGATTTCACCCTGCCTGTTGGCCAGCACACCTGGGTTCTTCTGATAGGTGCCGGATTATTTACCGCACTGGCTAACTGGGCCATAGCTAAAGCCTATGCCATTGCTGACGCTTCTTTCGTACAGCCTTTCGATCATGCCAAACTGCCATTGAACGTGCTTGCCGGGTTTATCGTCTTCGGATGGGTACCACCTGGACGGCTTTGGCTGGGGGCTGCCATTATTATCGCCTCAGTCGCTTTCATTACGCAGTGGGAACGAAGAAAACCGATGTTACAGGCGGCTACTATCAATGAAGCAGCTTAACTAAAAGATACCCAAACGACTTGAAGTTGCAGGTAAGCGGCAAGTAAGTGAAGCCCCATGGGCATAGATAACTATGTAATTGGGGAATGGGAACGCAGCCAACACCAGTGCGGCATCAAGCAGGACGGGGGCAACAGACACAAAAAAGCTGGCAATTAGCCAGCTTTTTCGATTCATTGTGCTTTTTTGGGATTCATTCAGCTATTTACATTCATTCTGAATCAGAAACGCACTCTTACACCCATAGCCGCTTCCAGTTCGACATCAACATCTTCCACCATATACAGCGTCGGTCCAACTTCACCATACAGCTCAAACTGATTAACAGGCACTTCCAGGCCAATACCGGAACGGATACCCAATTTGTCATAATGGTTATCAACATACTGTGCGCCGACAAAGGTATACCCCATGTTAAGCTGCGGATTTCTGGTCAACGTACCCAGGTTGAAGGTTTTATCGACCGCAAAACCAAATTCGTCTAACCCCAGCGAAAAACGCAGGTCATTGTGTTTGTACTGCACACCACTCATTGGCGAACCAAGAAAAATACCTGCCGATTGCGACGCCAAAGCCGACGTAGACAAACCGCACAACAAAATACCAATCAACGACTTCTTCATGTTACTGTCCGTTTTCCCTGAATTGCGCTCTAACGACCTTAGATTATACTGATAGAGCTCTCTTTAAGCTTGTCACTCTACTGTAACTGCAATATCGCGGCAATACGAACCTACAACCATACAAATGACAATTATTTGACATACCAAGTGTCAAATAATTACAGAAAAACGCATTGTCATTCGGTAGAAATCATTGTTCTCAAAACATAATGCAAAATACCTCCAGCCTTGAGATACGCCATTTCCGTTCGGGTATCAACCCGGGCTTTTACGCCATATTGTGACTCTTGTCCCTGTTCGTTGGTGATTTCCAGTGTCAGCGTTGCCCCCGGCGACAAGCTATCAATGCCTTTCAGCTGTATTTTTTCCTTGCCGGTTAACGACAATGAAGCCAGTAAACCTTCAGGAAGCTCAACAGGAATCACCCCCATACCCACCAGATTTGAACGGTGAATTCGCTCAAAACTTTCAGCCAGTACCGCTTTTACACCCAGTAAGTTGGTCCCTTTTGCAGCCCAGTCCCTGCTGGATCCGGTGCCGTATTCTTTCCCGGCAAAAATCACCAGAGGTATGCTCTGATCCTGATACTTCATCGCAGCATCATAAATTGATACCTCTTCCCCTGTCGGCTGGTAAATGGTGTACCCGCCTTCTTTCCCCTTGAGCATCAGGTTCTTAATACGAATGTTGGCAAAGGTGCCGCGCATCATGACTTCATGATTGCCGCGCCGTGAACCGTAGGAATTAAAATCTGCCGGTTCAATACCCTGCTCCTGCAAATAGTGCCCTGCCGGGCTGTCTGGCTTTATGTTACCCGCCGGTGAGATATGGTCGGTCGTTATTGAGTCACCAAATAATGCCAGAATGGCTGCATTTTCAATATCTTTCAGTGGTTTTAGCGGCTGTGTTATCTCGTCAAAATAGGGCGGAAGGCGAACGTAAGTAGAATCTGGCCGCCACTGGTACGTATTGCCTTTATTGATGGTGATCTGCTGCCAGATATCGTCACCGGTAAAAATGTCCGCATATTCCTGCTCAAACAGGCTGTTCTTCACTTCCTTCATCGCCTGCGTGATGTCTTCCTGGGAAGGCCAGACATCTTTCAGATACACAGGCTGACCATTGCTGTCCTGACCCAGCGGCTCTTTGGTCAGGTCAATGCTTGTCGTACCGGCCAATGCAAAGGCAACCACCAGAGGCGGAGACGCCAGCCAGTTAGCTTTCACCAGCGGATGCACGCGACCTTCAAAGTTTCGGTTGCCCGACAGCACCGAGGAAACAGTAAGGTTGGCGTCATTGATGGCTTTTTCGATTGGGGCAAGTAGCGGTCCGGAATTTCCGATACATGTCGTACAGCCATACCCCACTAAATTGAATCCAAGCTTGTTCAGATAGTCTTGCAGACCCGATGCCTCAAAATACCGGGTCACCACTTTCGAGCCTGGCGCAAGGGAGCTTTTAACCCAGGGCTTAGTCTGCAGACCTTTTTCCACCGCATTTTTAGCCAGTAAACCCGCGGCTAACATGACGCTGGGGTTAGAGGTATTGGTGCAAGATGTGATGGCGGCAATCACGACATCACCGTGAGTCAGTGAGAAGCTCTTGCCTTTGGTATCCTCGCCAGAATCGCCTAAATCGACTTGGATTTGCTGTTCTGGTTGCAGGCCGCTCAATGCCAGCAAGTCTTCCGTCGCGGTTTTGATATCAGGCAACGGGACTCTGTCCTGCGGGCGCTTGGGGCCAGCCAGGCTCGGGACAACCTGATCCAGTGCCAATGCCAGGGTATCTGTATAAAGTGGCTCAGGCTGGCTGGAATCCCGCCACATGGCGTTGGCTTTGGCATAGGCTTCAACGCGGGCAATCAGAGACTCACTGCGCCCCGAAAGGCGCATATAGCGCAGTGTTTCCTGATCAATCGGAAAGAATCCGCAGGTAGCACCGTATTCTGGTGCCATATTGGCAATTGTCGCCCGATCAGCCAAAGGCAATGCATCTAAACCAGGGCCGTAGAATTCCACGAATTTACCGACTACCCCTTTTTTTCGCAGCATCTCAGTGACAGTTAATACAAGGTCTGTTGCCGTCACACCCGGATGCAATTTACCGCTGAGATGAAAACCAATCACTTCCGGGATTAACATAGAGATTGGCTGACCAAGCATAGCGGCTTCAGCCTCAATGCCGCCAACCCCCCAGCCAAGTACACCCAAGGCATTGATCATAGTGGTATGTGAGTCGGTTCCGACCAGGGTGTCCGGATACAAAACGCCACTGTCCTGCCACACCGATTGTCCAAGGTATTCAAGATTAACCTGGTGGCATATTCCTGTTCCCGGCGGGACGACACGAAAATTGGTAAAAGCTTGCTGGCCCCAGCGCAAAAACTGATAGCGTTCAATGTTACGCTGCATTTCAAGTTCAACGTTTCGGGCAAAAGCCTGCTCAGAAGCGTAAACATCCACCATCACAGAATGATCAATCACCAGATCAACGGCCGACTGAGGATTGATGCTGTCGGGGTTTTTACCGGCCCGGGTCATGGCATCCCGCATTGCAGCCAGGTCCACCACAGCCGGCACACCGGTAAAATCTTGCATCAGCACCCGGGCTGGACGGTATTGAATCTCTTTGTCTGAACGGCGGGTTTGAAGCCAGTCAATCACGGATTGGATATCGGACTCAGTGACAGTGTCACCATCTTCAAACCTGAGCAGGTTCTCCAGTAACACTTTCAGCGAAAAAGGTAAGCGGTCAACCTCTCCCAAATGACGCAGTGCGGTCAGGTCAAAATAATCAAAGCGCTGACCGCCTGTATCCAAGGTTTTTTTACTGTGAAAACTGTCCTTTGAGATTTGTGCCTTCATGACTCACCTCCGTCTTGGTCATTTTGACTATAGACGGGATCAAGCTAATGATAAAAATAGACAATAATCAGAACAGACAAGTGTGACTGACCACACAGTCACACTGCAAACTTTATTCAGGCTGGGGTTTGGATGAACCAGACTTCTTCGGCAAAACGGCTTAAACCCTGCTGACGACGCGGGTGTGATTCATCGGCGTCCTGACGCCCGATATGAGTCACTGCGCAGCCCGCGAAAAGTGAATGCACTTCTTCTGCACTGACGCTGAACGGCGGCCCGGCCATTTCATCCTGGCTGTAATCCAGCGTCACCAGCATGATCTTTCCGCCAGGCTTCACCAAAGATAACAGGCGCTGCACATAGCTTTGCCGCATACTCTCCGGCATCGCAATCAACGCAGCACGGTCGTACACAGCGTCTACGGGCTGAACCGGCGCAGTAAAATAATCACCGCAATAAATACGGACCTCATCAAACTCATACAGAGTATGCCCGTTACCTAATGATGTCACAGTCGGTAAGTACAAATGCTCGGCAAAATAAGCACGGACAGCGATTTCACTTAACTCAACACCCGTTACCTGATGGTGCTTTTCTGCCAGCCAGGTCAAATCCAGAGATTTACCACACATAGGCACAAGCACAGTATCTTCGCGTTGCAGCCCTAATTTCGGCCAGTAATAAGGTAATACCGGGTTAGTGTCGTTTAAATGAAATCCGATTCGGTTCTCTGCCCAGCGGCTATGCCAAAATTCTGCATCCATCAACTGCTCTCTCTGTACTGACTGACTTCAGGGCGGTATCAGACCACATTTCTGTATTGAGATCCAGCCAGCCCTGCCAGCGCTTTAGCAACTGCAGAAACGAAAAAAGGATGCCAGAGCATCCTTTTTCTTACCTTCGACAAAACAAAGGCCTGCGGTCAATTCTCAATTTCTTTATGCGAGCTTAGTGACAAGGTAACGCACCGGTATCAAGCACCAGCATCAACCTATGCGGAATAACTTGATTGAATCACGACGCACGGTAACCCCACGGAAGGTCACAGGTTCCAGTAACGTCATCAGTTGCTTAGACACAAAAAACTTACCGCCGTAACTACGATCGCCACCACGATTTACCCAATCTGCAAATTCATCTGCCAGGTTGAACATTGAGTTTCCTACAAGTAAAACCAGGACTTTCGCAACTTCGCTGTCGTTGTGTTTATTGAATTCTGCGTCACGAACCTTCTTGCGGTATTCTTCGACAATTCTCTCAAGGCAATCAAATCTGCTCATATACACCACCACATAAAAAAGAGGTGCGGATACTACTGATGAATAGTGTTTAAATCAAGCCATCAGAGCATGATTTTGGCTATTGCTAACACAAATCAATGCTATCTGAGCACGTTAACGAAATTTCAGTTAATAGAAGCGAGTAAACACCTAAGTTTCTATAACCATTGCTTTACTTTTATGTGATTTCATTTACCAGCCAATGATTATCGATAGTAATCCACCACTTGCACAGAAACAGGTATATTTTGAGGTGCTATCTCAATTGTGAACTGATGCTGTCCCACCATTTTTAGCGTCCCGCCAGACTCTCCTGTCACACTCACTCCTTCAATTTTCGTAAAAGGTTGCTCAGTGCCATAAAACATATTCACCGACAGAGTCACTTTCTGGTTGCTTTCGAGCCCGAAGCTGCATATTCCTGACGAACAGTACACATCCAGCGATTGTTCTTGTTGTTCAATGCGGTCAACACCTTTTACCGGTGTCGCTGATACAGACAGCGCTTCACTACAACCCATCAAAAACAGCCAGCCCAGCATCAGCACTATCAAGCATTTTGCCCAGCCACTCAGGCAGATTCTTTTTCCCATAGTTCACTCCATCGACATTTTCTGATCTGTGTAGTGGAAAGAGTACTGTATAAGACACTGCCCATACATACTGTATAAATACACAGCCAATGATGTTCACATCACAAATCTGTTTAACATTCACCTGAATACAGACAATTAAATATCAACATAAAAACACGCAAAATCAATAACTTATACTTTTGTTTCTAGTATCAGATAAAGCCAGACGCCTCCGATTATTGTGAATCAGACTCAAAAAACACTTGCATCCCTTTACGTTCAAAACTACTGTATAGGTATACAGCATGTATAAATACACAATAACATCGACTCTAGCAGAGGATGGAACTCTCATGACAGCACAATTAGACAGCATCCAATCAGTGACCGCTTCTCAGGTGTACAAATCCACTTTTCTGTCTCATTCTTCTTCCCTGAGTTCCAGCCAGGTTCAGTATCCTATCGAAGTCAGTTTCTGCGATCATGAACAAGCCCAGCTCGCCTATCTGCTCAGACTGCTAAAACAGGCCAGTGAGCAAAACCGCTGGATTATGTTTATCGGGGCAGATGCACTGCTGGATCGCCAACTGCTCAGCAATGCCGGAGTCGATATCAGTAAAGTGCTGGTGTTAAAAGAGAAGAACAAACAATCCACTCAGGCGCTGATGGCTAAAGCGTTACACATGGGAAATTGTAGTGCGGTAATTGCCAGCGGGAATGTGCAAGAGTATTGCAACAAAACCATCCATGATGCTGCTATTCATGGTAACTCGATGGCGTTTATCATCAACCGGACTCAGCGAGCCAATACTCTGCTGCATTGAAAAGCGACGGAAACGATTGCTTTCGACTGAAATGAAAAATGCCAGGAATCGAATACATTCAACTGGCATTTTTCTACGCTTGTTTATCCATTACCTATGGCGTTATTTGGGCGCAGACATGAGCGCAGTCCGGATTCAGGGCACCATTAAACGAATGTGCAATTGTTCGCCATTATTGCCAACTTCCTGAATCTCGCACTCTGCTTTTTCTGTAATCAGATCCAGCTGATCCTGATCCAATGAATATGGCAGGCGGATGTCCAACTCAGAAATCTGCTCCATACGGGCCAGCCGCAACAATCTCACCAGATTATTCACATCGCTGGTATGGGTAGACAATACTTTCAGCGCCTGGTTACGTAAGCGCTCGGTCTTGCTGGCACCAGAACCAGACGATCTGCCCCAGGAAAATTCCAGGGCTGGCAGCACCACTTTAAACGCATCCCACAAGGTTGGTCTGTGATGACACAACACAGACAGAAATGAGGTGTAATCAAACACAATCTCTTTCGCTTGTTGGGCTTCAACTGAAGATTTCATAACTTTCCTTCACAAGAATTCAACAGCATTAATGTGCAAGCTAAAGTAAATTGGACGAATGCTTTATTTAGCGAGACACTATAAAGGCTTCGCCAATCACTTACTTTTTTATCTCTTCATTTTTTTGCGCATGATCGTGTTTTTTCTTGCTTCGCATCAATTAAAAAATATCGGAAAAACATTTAATTAACATCATGTGAACGCATTTCATACAAGTCTTCATGCTTTGTAATTTTTCAGTTTTTGCTAATTCACTGCATTTGTTAACTCAAAAGCAACAAATTAAACACTTTATGTAAACCTTCTGCCAGGTTAATACTCCACTTAATCCATATTGGTTCATGATTCAAATAAAGCAATTACTAAGCCAACACTGGCAATACGTGAACCAGCCTTTTGTCAGAATGTAAAATAATTCAATAAATACAGATACTTAAGATAAAGTTAGGAATAATACACTAATGAGAGACGATAAGAGGAGAGTTGAGATGTGTAATAAAATCGGGCACTTGCACCAATCTGCCTCATATTCAGGCATAAATTCAACAAACGAATTAAGTGCAACGACACGAATAAAGCCAGAGTGTTCTGCTCAGTATTATAAAAATAATGGCAAAATAACCTGGCTTCTTGACTAATTAATGATGAGAAACAGATTTAAGGACGCTCGCCTTCCGCCAATCTGCGATTAATATCAGCAATGACATCAGGCAAGTCAGCAACTGTATCTATTTGATAATGTGCATTACAACCATTAAAGGCTTTCCGTGCTTTTTCTCTCGCAACGGCCAGTTCATGCTCAGATGCGGACAAGTATTCTTGTTCAGTCAATCCAGCTTCATTACCCGACAGTAAAAGTGCGACAGTCCACATACCTGCATTATGACCTTCTTCAATGCCCGGTACTGAGTCATCAATTTTGACGCAAGCGGCCACGTTACTTACACCAAGTGCAATCACATTTTGCAGCGCCATGAACGGACCAGGACGACCGCCCGCGGCAAGATCATCGGTGGCGACCACATAATCCGGCGCGAACCCTTTTTCAGCAGCCGCTGGCAGCAATTCGTTCATCACAATTCTGGGGTAGCCCGAACATGAGCCCAGCTTGATACCCTGCTCACGGAGCCTGGCAACGACCTCTGTGGTACCCGGAATCAAGTCGGCATGCTCTGCAACTTTTGCCACCTGTAACGGCATAAACGTTTGGTAGATAGTGTCAATGTCTTCTCTGGTCATTGCTCGCCCAAACCGGCTTTCCCAGCGGGCGGCAACATCCGGTAATTCACCCACCGCCTTGATATGATCCCACTTCCCTAGCCCCATGGGTACGCGGGCTTCTGCCAGTGAAATATCAAAATTGTATTCTCGTTTGAATGCTTCAACAAAAATGGTGGTTGGCGCGAAGGATCCGAAGTCTACAACCGTTCCCGCCCAGTCAAAAATTACCGCTTCTACTTGTGTATTCATCTTCAGTTTCTCGTTCATTTCTTGGCCCGTCGCTTCAGGCTCTGACTCAATGGTTAATTAACACGCTTACACACAGATTCAATGGCGTCTTCCAGCCAGTCCAAGGCCAGCGCCAGCTCTTCTCTGGCAATAATCAAAGGCGGGCTGAGTTGTAATACATTCCCCTGAGAAACTTTAAAGCTCAACCCGCGCTCCAGACAGTGGTACATCACCTGCTCTGCCGCGTTATAGGCCCGCACTTTTGTTTCCCTGTCTTCAACCAGCTCAATGCCCCACAGCAGACCAATACCGCGAATATCGCCTATGATCGGCAAGCGTGCCTTCATGGCCTCCAGCCTCTCTGCCATGTAGACCGCATCGCGGCGAACCTTCTGCAGTAACTGCTGCTGTTCGATTACCCGGATGGTGGCTAACGCTGCCGCGCAGCCTATCGGGCTCTTCTCGTGGGTATAATGACCCAGCGAAATCTGGGTCGCCGAGTTGTACTTGTCTTTGGTCAGCATAGCTGCCATTGGCACAACACCGCCGCCCAGGCCTTTGCCGATGCAGAGGATATCCGGTTCAATGCCGAATGCCTGATGCGTGAACCAGTGGCCGCTCCGGCCCATACCGTTGGGGATGTCATCGATGATCAGCAGTACATTGTGGCGATCACAAATCTCCCGGACGCGCTGCCAATAGGCTCGGCTGGGCACCTGCACATCGGTATTACGTACTCCTTCTGCGATGAATGCCCCGATCCCGCCCTCTTTTTCAATCACGTATTCCAGATAATCGGCGTAATGCACATCAGAGCCATCGTCACGCGGGAAAGCGCCCCGATAGCGAACGGGCGGCGGGATACGTTCAACCCCGGCCATGAGCGGCCCCATGCCTTCGCGAAAGCAGGCTTCCCCCCCCACAGAGATCGCATCCAGCGATGCGCCATGAAACGCATCCCAGAGTGAAACCACTTTAGGATTGCCTGTGATATAGCGAGCCAGCTTCAGTGCCATGCCCACCACGGATGTGCCTCCCGGCGCGAACAGCACACGGTTCAGCTCACCGCCGGCAATGCGGGTCAGTTCGCGGGCGCAGTCGACGGCTGTCTGGTGCGTGAAGCGCCGGGGGGCGAAAGGCAGTTTGGCTAACTGGGTCTGGATAGCAGCCAATACTTCCGGGTGGCCGTAGCCCAGCTGATGGACATTATTGCCATGAAAATCCATATACCGTTTGCCGGCCACATCGGTCAGATAGATCCCCTCAGCACTTTCCAGGGCATCCAGACAAGGTGTCGACATGGCCTGATGTAAAAAATACTGACTGTCTTCCTCCAGCAGGGTTTGGGTTTGCCTGTCAGAGAGACTCTCTATCCACCGGACACGCGCAGACGATGTATTCGTATCTCCCTCACAAGCCAGCGCACGCTGGCTGAAGTCAGTCTGGCGGGACGTCATGCCTGCTCTCCGGCTGTTTCCGTTTCGCTGGCCCAGAACACAGACGCGTTAATGGCCTCCAGCAGGCGCTGAATGTCACCCGGATGAACATCACCTATGTTGCCAATACGGAAGCAGTCTGCATCAGAGACTTTGCCCGGGTATATCACGAATCCTTTGCTTTTCAGGCAGTCATAGAAGCGCTTAAAGTCATATAGCGATGATTGCGGAGAATGAAAAGACGTAATAATGGGTGAGTGCAGTGCTGTATCGAGCAGGCTTTCAAAACCCAGCCGTGACATACCTGCCACCAGGGTTTGCTGATTGGTGCGGTACCGCTGAAAGCGCGCTTCAATGCCCCCTTCCTGTTCCAGTTCCGTCAGCGCCTGAGCAAACGCCCGCACTGTATGAGTCGGAGATGTAAACCGCCATTTGCCATGGTTGTTTTCCATACACTGCCACTGATCATACAGGTCCAGCGACACTGAACGCGCACGTCCGTGGCATGCTTCCAGTAATGAACGGCGCGCAATCACAAAACCAAATCCTGGAACTCCCTGAATACACTTGTTCGCTGAGCTGATCAGAAAATCGATGCCCAGTTCCCCAATATCCATAGGGATGCCGCCGAAACTCGACATGGCATCCAGGATCATCACTTTGCCGGCCGTTTTTACTGTTTCGCACACCGCTGGCAACGGATTCAGCATGCCTGTGGTTGTTTCACAGTGCACCATAGCCACATGAGTGATGGCGGGATCGGCAGCCAGCAAACGTTCCAGTTCGTTAACGTCAGGCTGGGTCATTTCACCTAAAGACCAGTTCAGGTGCGGGATATTCAGGCAATTGGCAATCTGTGCAATACGGGCACCGTAAGCACCATTGTTGATCACCAGCAACTTACCCTCTGGGGGAATCACAGAGCCTAAAGTGGCTTCCACAGAGGCGGTACCGCTGCCCTGCATAAGCACGCTGGTGTAGCCGTCGTGCGCGGTGGCCAGAGCGACCAGCTGCTGGCGAATGTGCTGAACCACGCCCACATTGTAGTCATCATCCCAGGTGCACCAGTCTTTTAGCATAGCTTCTCGCACAGTCTGTGTTGTCGTCAGCGGGCCAGGAGTAAGCAGTAGATATTGATTGTCGGAGTTTGCCATTTGTTGATCCCTTTGGACTATACCAGATTACGAAATCACTATAGCGATGGTGAACCGATGCTGTAAATGCGCCAGAGCCAGTCTTCATAAAAGTTTAATAATGGCAATGTTCGCCGATTTTCAACACAAATTTGCGCTGAATCACGATCACACAGTCCTCATGAAACTGACATCTGGCAATCATCGAACTGTCATAAATGGCACCTAGCATCTTCCGTGTCGAACCAATCTGGTACATACCACATTTACTTTTTTAGGAAGGACATATGAAAAAGACATGGCTTGTTGCACCACTGACGGCAATGATGGCACTGAGCAGCACCCACGCTTTCGCTTCACAGGAACTGACGGTATACACAGCGTTCGAAACGGACATGCTGGCGAAATTCAAAACCGGATTTGAAAAAGCAAACCCGGACATCAAGATCAAATGGGTACGGGATTCCACCGGCATCATGACGGCCAAGCTGCTGGCCGAAAAAGGTAACCCACGTGCAGATGTTGTATGGGGTCTGGCCGGTTCTTCTATGGCACTGCTGAAAGAAGAAGGTGTACTGAAACCTTATCAGCCAAAAGAACTGAGCAAAATCCACAGCAATCTTATCGACCCGCAAGCCAACCCGGCCTGGTTTGGTAACGATGCTTTCTTTAATGCAGTCTGTTTCAATGAAAAAGTGGCCGAGCAACTGGGACTGAGCAAGCCGGCAACCTGGGATGACCTGCTCAAACCTGAGTACAAAGGCCATATTGCCATGCCAAACCCAGCCTCATCCGGCACAGGTTATATGCAGGTCTCTGCCTGGCTGCAAACCATGGGTGAGCAAAAAGGCTGGGATTATATGACCAGCCTGGATCAGAACATTGCTCATTACACTCACTCAGGTTCCAAGCCTTGCGTTCAGGCCGGTATGGGTGAAGTCGCGATTGGTATTTCGATGGCAATTCGTGGTGCCAAACTGAAATCTCAGGGGGCCCCTATCGACATCATCCTGCCTGAAGGTGGCGTAGGCTGGGAAGCGGAAGCCGTTGGCCTGGTCAACACCCAGTCTGATGCCGCAAAGCGTCTGGTTGACTGGTCTTTATCTAAAGATGCCAACCAGCTGTATAACGAGTTCTACCCGGTTGTCGGTCATAAAGACGTGAACAAACCCGTGAAAAACTACCCGAATGTTCAGCAGGCGATGGTGAAAATGGACTTCTCTAAAATGGCAGTCAGCCGTGAAGATGTGCTGAAAACCTGGTCGGATAAATTCGACGCGAAATCTGAACCGCGCTCTTAACCGAATCCCAATCCTATATCAAGGCAACCGCACGGGTTGCCTTTTTCATTTATCGGGCAGAACCGACTCGGCTGTCTTCTTATCGTCAAGCTTCTGTCATCGAACTGTCATTCATTAGAACTACATTTGGTATATACCAAATAGAGAAATGACTTTGCTATGGAAACTTACCTGAAAATCTCACAAGTCGGTAAACAGTTTGGTCAGTTTACTGCGCTGAACAACATTTCACTGGATATCAACAAAGGCGAATTTATCTGTTTTCTTGGCCCTTCAGGCTGCGGAAAAACCACCTTGCTGCGTGCCATAGCCGGACTGGATCTGGCCAGCTCAGGCACGATTGAACAGGCAGGACGTGACATCACCTATCTGCCGCCTGAGAAACGGGACTTTGGTATTGTTTTTCAGTCTTACGCTCTGTTTCCGAATCTGACTGTCTATGAAAACCTGAGCCTTGGATTGCGCAATCAGGGGAAATCTGTGGCAGAAACAGACAGTATCGTCAGCCAGTGGCTGGAAACCATTGCCCTGCCGACCGCCGGTAATAAATACCCAAGCCAGTTATCCGGCGGACAACAGCAACGGGTAGCACTGGCCCGTGCCTTATCATTATCACCAGGATTGTTACTGCTTGATGAACCGCTTTCGGCCCTTGATGCAAAAGTGCGTTCTCATTTACGCGAAGAGATCCGCCGCTTACAACGCAAGCTGGGTATTACGACCATTATGGTGACGCACGATCAGGAAGAAGCGCTCGCGATGGCCGACCGTATCGTGGTCATGAATCACGGCTGTATCGAACAGGTCGGCACCCCACAGGAAATCTATCAGAACCCGAGTTCCCGTTTTGTCGCTGAATTTGTCGGTCAGATGAATTTCTTACCGGCCTCTGTGGTGAGCGAGCAGCAAATGCGAATCGGTGAAAGCCTGCTGCCGCTTCCGGCCGCTCAATTCCAGCGCGGCGAGCAGGTCGAGTTAGGTCTCAGACCGGAAGATCTGCATTTTCTGCCCGCCGGTGAGAAGAGTGACAGCAGCGTGCTGGTACGGATAGACGAACTGGAATTTCAGGGCACTTTCATGCGTGCCGACTGCCAGCTCCAGGGCGCGCATCAGCTGCCGACGATCAAGGTGGATGTCCCTATCCGGGAGACACGTAACCTTGGCCTGAGCCGCGGCCATTATCTGCAGTTGCACATTGCCGATAAGCATACCCATATCTACCGCCAAAGCCGATAAGCAGGACGTCACCATGACTCAACTGACCCGACCGCTTCCTACGTCAAAATCCGGTCTTTTACAATCCATCACTCGTCTGCGCCATCACTTTAGTCGTGACAACGTCACTCTGGCCGTGCTCTTAGTGATATTTAGCGCACTGATGGCGGCTTTTATCGTCGCGCCACTGCTTGCCATGCTGCAAAAAAGTGTACAGAACGCTGAGGGCGACTTTGTCGGCCTGGCCAATTTTGCCACCTACTTTGCATCACCTGCCCTGTGGCAGTCATTGCAAAATACCGTGGTAATCGGTGTGGTTGTCACTGTCATTGTTGGCCTGCTGGCTTTTGGTTTTGCCTTTGCCTTAACCCGCAGCTGTATGCCATTCAAAGGTGTCTTTACCGTCATCGGTTCTGCCCCCATTCTGGCGCCATCACTGTTACCTGCCATCAGTCTGATCTATCTGTTCGGTAATCAGGGCATCGCCAAAGAGATGCTGTTCGGCCACAGTATTTACGGCCCCATCGGCATTGCGATTGGTCTGGTATTATGGACCTTCCCTCATGCTTTGATGATCATCAGTACATCGCTGAAAACATCCGATGCCAGGCTCTACGAAGCCGCGAAAGCGCTCAATACATCCAGTGTGCGCACTTTCTTTCTGGTTACTTTGCCGGGGGCGAAATACGGCCTGATCAGCGCCTTGATCGTGGTATTTACCCTGGTTGTCTGCGACTTTGGTGTCCCTAAAGTCATTGGCGGTCAATACAATGTGTTGGCAACAGACATTTTCAAACAAGTGGTCGGGCAGCAAAACTTCGCCATGGGTGCAGTAACGTCCGTCATGCTGTTACTGCCCGCTTTGCTGGCCTTTGCCGGCGATCGCTGGGTACAGAAAAAACAGCAGAACCTGTTCGATGCCCGTTCAGTAGCTTATCAGCCAGAGCCAAACCGCCTCCGTGACGGCGCATGTTTGCTGTTCTGCTCGCTGATCTCACTGGCGATTCTGAGTGTCATTGCCATGGCGGTGTACGGCTCTCTGGTCACATTCTGGCCATGGAACACGGCATTGAGTCTGAACAACTATAACTTTACTGAATTCAGTACCTATGGCTGGGCACCGTATTTCAGTTCGCTGAAACTGGCTGGAATGGTCGCACTGGCAGGGACACTGGTGATTTTTACCTGCGCCTACTGCATTGAAAAAGGGCAAAGTTTCGCACCACTGCGTAACCTGCTGCAAATGCTGGCGATTCTGCCGATGGCTGTACCGGGTATGGTATTAGGGCTGGGCTACATCTTTTTCTTCAACCACAGCGACAATCCGCTGTCCTGGATTTACGGCACACTGACCATACTGGTGGTCAATACCATTACTCACTACTACACAGTCGGCCATATGACCGCAGTGACAGCGCTGAAACAGTTGCCGGGCGAAATCGAAGCGATCTCTGCATCGCTCAACATTCCTCAGTTCAAGACGTTCCTGAAAGTCACTATCCCTGTGTGTACCCCAGCCATTTTAGAGATTGCGACCTACCTGTTTGTGAATGCGATGACCACCACATCGGCCATTGTTTTTCTGTATGCCTCAGACACCATGCCTGCATCCGTGTCTGTCCTGAATATGGACGATGCCGGTCAAACCGGTCCTGCCGCCGCGATGGCGGTTATGATCCTGCTGACTGCGGCTGCAGTGAAACTCATGCATCTTGGTGCAAACTGTCTGAGTGATAAATACACCCAAGCCTGGCGTAACCGCTGATGACTCTGTGAAAACAGACTTTATAATAGCTAACCAATTGAACCCTGGTCGGCAACGGGAAGGATTAACGTGCAATATTTAAGAATCATGGAAGCCATCAACGAACAGATTGATGCCGGGCTTCTGGCAGGCGGGCACAAACTGCCTGCTGAACGTAAGCTGGCGGAGTCTTTCAACACCACACGCGTCACTCTGCGTGAGTCGCTGGCCTTGCTCGAAGCCGAAGGTAAGCTGTATCGCGAAGATCGCCGCGGCTGGTTTGTCTCACCGGTACCGCTTTTGTACGATCCGACGTACACCACGGATTTTCCGGCCATGGCCAAAGCACAAGGTCGCGAAGCGCGTTCTGAGCTGCTCTCCGCCAAGCGTGTGCCTGCCAGCCGGCGCGCCGCCTCGCTGCTGAATGTCAAACCACTGACCGAAGTGTACCGCATCGACCGACTGCGATTTCTTGATAATCGTCCGGTCGTGGTGGTCACAAATTTTATCTCACCCTCCCATTTCCCTGATTTGTTCAAGCACAATATTATCGACTCGCTCACGACTACGTACCGTGAGCAATACGGCGTGATTTATTCCAAAACCCGGTTCCGGGTTCGCTCTACATCCCTGATGGCAGAAACCGCCCATCATCTCAGGGCAACATCTGGCACACCCGCCATGTTTGTCGAACGGGTAAACTACGACCAGAGCGGCAACCTGATTGACTGCGATTTAGAATACTGGCGCCACGACGCAATTTTGATTGAGTCGACGGCGACGATTTAACGGGTTATCCGCCAGTGCGCTACGCCCTCTTTAGCTGACAAAAAATGGCGCCTGAAAAGGCGCCATGACAGTCGTTCTTTCCGTCACCTAAAAGCCGCTTCAGGGATGGAAAATCAGTGAATAATCTGCTGCAGGAAGTTTTGCGTGCGGTCAAACTGCGGGTTACTGAAGAACGCCTCCGGGGCATTCTGCTCAATAATTTCACCGGCATCCATGAAGATCACACGATCCGCCACTTCGCGGGCAAAGCCCATTTCATGCGTCACACAGAGCATGGTCATGCCGTCTTCTGCCAGCTCAACCATCACATCCAATACCTCGCGCACCATTTCCGGATCAAGGGCTGACGTCGGCTCATCGAACAGCATGATTTGCGGCTCCATACACAATGAGCGGGCAATCGCCACACGCTGCTGCTGACCACCGGACAGCTGGCCCGGAAACTTATGTGCCTGCTCGGCAATCCGTACCCGCTCCAGGTACTTCATTGCCAGGGCTTCAGCTTCTTGCTGCGACTTTTTCTTCACCCACATCTGCGCCAGCGTACAGTTTTCCAGCACACTCAGATGGGGAAACAAGTTAAAGTGCTGAAAACACATACCGACTTCGCGACGCACCAGCTCGATATTTTTCAGATCGTCCTTCAGCTCTGTCCCGGCGACAACGATGTCGCCGCGCTGGTGTTCTTCCAGATGGTTGATACAGCGAATCATGGTCGACTTACCCGAGCCGGAAGGCCCGCAGATCACAATTTTTTCGCCCTGTTCCACTTCCAGATTAATGTTTTTCAACACATGGAACTCGCCATACCACTTGTTGACATCTTTCAGACGGATGACAGGTTCTTTGTCCGAACTCTGGTTCACTTTTTCAATCATAGACATCCTAACTTCCTTGTAATTGATCAATGCCCGGTATGGAGTTTATTTTCCAGATAAAGGCTATAACGTGACATTCCAAAGCACATCACCCAGAAAATGAAGGCCGCAAATAAATAACTTTCTGTTGAGAAGCCGAGCCAGGCCGGATCACTATTCGCCGACTGAGCGATGCCCAGTACATCAAACATACCGATAATCAGCACCAGGCTGGTATCTTTGAGCAAGGCAATAAAGGTATTGACGATCGACGGAATACTGACTTTCAGCGCCTGGGGCAGAATGACTAAACGCATCATTTTCCAGTAGCCCAAACCCAGCGCTTCCGCCGCTTCGTACTGCCCTTTAGAAATAGACTGTAAACCGCCCCTTATCGCTTCGGCCATGTAGGCCGAGTTAAAGAGCACCACACCAATCAGCGCACGCAGTAATTTGTCAATTTCCGTGCCGCCAGAAAGGAACAAGGGCAGCATGACAGACGCCATGAAAAGGACAGTAATTAATGGCACGCCACGCCAGAACTCGATATACACAGTACTTATGCTGCGGATAACCGGCATGTCTGAGCGTCGCCCGAGCGCCAGCAATACACCAAAAGGCAGAGAAGCGAGTATGCCTGTCAGCGCGATAATCAGAGTGACCATCAGCCCGCCCCACTGGTGCGTCTCGACAGTTTCCAGGCCGAATGTACCGCCGTGTAACAGCATGGCTGACAAAACAGGAAACGGGATCAGGGTGATCAGTAACGCCCATTTTTTATAGGGGATACGATCCACCAGCAACCACAGGATTAACCCTGCTGTGGCTGCAAAAAACACCACAGGTCGCCAGATCTCCGATTCCGGATAAAAACCAAACATGAACTGTTCGAACCGTGCCTGAATAAATACCCAGCACGCGCCTTCCCGGGTACAGGCGTCACGGGTTGAGCCAATAAAATCCGCATCCAGTACGGCCCACTGGAGAACCTGTTCAGCCCAGGTAACAACCAGCCAGAGCAGCCCCAGTGTGACCACTGTATTGACCGGACCGGCAAACAGGTTTTTGCGTAACCAGCCGCCCACACCCGTTAACTTTGCCGGCGGGGTTTCTGAAGGCGTAAAATCAAATGTTTTCATCATGCTACCTCTTACTACCTTTCCACCAGCGCAATCTTGCGGTTATACATATTCATCAAAAGTGACGTCAGTAAACTCAGCGCAAGATACACTGCCATTGTCATCGCAATAATTTCAATGGCCTGCCCTGTCTGATTCAGGGTCGTACCGGCAAACACAGACACCAGATCCGGGTAGCCTATCGCCATGGCAAGCGAAGAGTTTTTAACCAGATTCAGGTACTGGCTGGTCAGAGGCGGCACAATGACACGCAATGCCTGCGGGATAACAATCAACCTGAGCGTATGCGAACTTTTCAGCCCCAGCGAGTGCGCGGCTTCCGTCTGTCCATGACTGACAGCCATAATCCCCGAACGAACAATTTCAGCAATAAAAGAAGCGGTATAAATACTCAATGCAACCAGTAAAGCAAACAGCTCAGGCATAACAGAAATACCGCCACGAAAGTTAAAACCTTTCAGCTCGGGGTATTCCAGTGACACAGGCTGACCCGACACAAAATACGTCAGCACAGGCAAGACCAGCAGCATGCCAAGGGAATAGCGCCAGGTCGGACGCTGCTCCCCCGTGGCCTTTTGATGCCGGCTGGCCCGGATATGAACAGCGACACCCGCAATCACACTGATTACGACAGCAGCGAGTACCATCCAGGCGCCTTGCTCATAAACAGGTGCTGGCACATACAAACCGCGCACATTCAGGAACGCGGCTTCACCCAATGACAATGATTGTCTTGGCGAAGGTAAGGCACGCAGAACAACGAAATACCAGAAAAGGATTTGCAGCAATAGCGGCACATTTCGGAACACTTCGATATACACAGCAGCCAGGCGGCTTAACAACCAGTTTTTTGATAAGCGGGCAATGCCAATAACGAAACCCAGCGTTGTTGCCAGCACTATGCCAAGAATACCGACCAATGCTGTATTCATTAATCCAACAATAAAAGTCCGGCCATAGCTATATGTCTCATCATATTCAATGAGCGACATGCCAATACCGAAACCAGCGGTTTGATCCAAAAAATCAAAACCGGTTGCGATTCCCCTTTGCGCTAAATTATCCAGCGCATTACTGACAACGGTATATAAAAATAACCCGACGGCCAGAATTAGCAGCGACTGGAAAAAAACGGCACGAGCACCCGGATGATAAATTAAAGAACGGAGGTTCAAGGAAGGTGTTTCAGAAACGGCGGCGTTTTTTTCGCCCGTCGTTCCATTCTTTTTGTCTTTTTCGGTGACAGCATCGAATTCAACTTCACTCAGTGCCATACAACTACCCTGTTAAGCAAATGGATTTTCATCTTTTCATGATTCATTTCAATGAAAAGCTGTTCCAATCAGGCGGGGAAATATCCCCGCCGCGTATTGAGTGTTAACCGGTAATTAACGCACAGGTGGCGCGTACATGATCCCGCCGTCTTTCCAGAGGGCATTCAGACCACGGGCAATTTTCAGTGGCGAACCTGCGCCCACATTTCGCTCAAAGCTGTCGCCATAGTTACCCACTTGCTTGATAACCTGATAAGACCAATCATCAGCAAGGCTCAGACCGGCACCTTTAGGGCCATCCAGACCTAAAATACGGCGTACGTTTGGATCGGTCGATTTCAGTTTGGCATCAACGTTGCTCTGATTAATCCCGTACTCTTCGGCATTCACCATCACGCTCAGGGTCCACTTCACGATGTTAAACCACTTGTCATCACCCTGACGTACAACCGGACCTAAAGGTTCTTTTGAAATCACTTCAGGCAACACAACCGCTGATGATGGGTTGGCCAGTTTGATACGCAGTGAATACAGCTGAGACTGATCTGAGGTCAGCACATCACAACGCCCTGCTTCGAATCCTTTTACCGTCTGATCTGAAGTATCAAAAACGACGGGCTTAAAGCTCATGTCGTTAGTGCGGAAGTAATCGGCCAGATTCAGCTCTGTTGTGGTACCAGACTGAATACAGACTGACGCACCATCCAGCTCTTTCGCAGACTTCACTCCTAAATCTTTACTGACCATAAAGCCCTGGCCGTCGTAATAGTTCACGCCGACAAAATTCAGCCCCAGGGCCGTGTCACGTTGCAGTGTCCATGTTGTATTACGGGACAGCACATCCACTTCGCCAGATTGCAGCGCGGTAAAACGCTCTTTGGCCGTCAACGGGATATATTGCACTTTACTGGCATCTTTCAGAACTGCAGATGCAACGGCACGACAGAATTCAACATCAATACCTTCCCAGTTCCCTTTGGCGTCGGTATTTGAAAAACCTGGCAGCCCAGTGCTAACACCGCACTTAAGCACACCGGCTTGTTTTACTTTATCTAATGTTTCAGATCCTGAAGCCATTTCGGCATGAGCGCTTGCAGAAATACCTGCCAGCATCAGAGATGAAGCAATTAAAGAAGCTGAAAAAAGGTTTCTTTTGTTTTTCATAAAGACTTCCTGTCTGTTGTGTTGACTAACCTGAATGGTTATTTGTGCTGTTTTAATATTTGTAAATCGCACTCACATGTTTCAGTTGCATATGACTACGATCCCATTCTTTATGCTGTGTTATGCATAAATAACCGCACTAACTCAGCATTTTCATACGATAGGTAATCTATCGCATCCTTATTTAACATTCTTATAGCATTTGACATGCCAAAACACCGACAAGATCTCATTCAACTTCATTTGGGTTTATTATCTGAACATTGATTAAAAAGGCAGGATAAAAAGCCGCAAAAGCAACAAAAGTAAAGATGATAAAAATATTAATAATTTTGATATTTTCAAAGCGCACTTTAATTGTGCATGGACTGCACATTTTGCGTATAAACAATGATTTTGACTTGCACAATAACAGGGCATCCACTACTGATATTTCACCAAATATGCTCATGAATTAACATTATTCCCTTTTTCATTTCTTCATTGCAGCGATCATTGAGCATAGTGTGACAGGTGAAACTGAACTGGTCGGGTTCTTTACATAGTCAAACACAGGCATAATTCATTGTGTTTTTATTTTGACGGATACCTGATCAATGCGTTCATCGCCGGTTAATTCTCACTCAGATTATTTAAAATCAGGCAGCTTAATTTTATTCTTTAGCCTGGGTCTTGGCTTCATCGCAGACTACCTGTTTAACCTGACACTCAGTCAGGCGCTTTCCAGTCATGAATACGGCGATTACAAAGTCGCTTATGCCTTTGCTACTTTAACCAGTGTGATCATCTTATTAGGCGGTGATCGGGTTGCCCCACGAGTGCTGTCCGGCGCCATCGAGAATAAAGACCGCCACTATATCGTCTCTTTTCTTCTTTTCTATGGCGGCATCGCCATGCTGTTTTCAGCCTTCGTCATACTGGCCACTTACTTAGGTGGGGTACTGCATCTGGGGAAAACGGATGTGCTGGGCCATCACCCGCTGATGATAATCACATTTGTCATCCCCCTGATTGCCATTGGCGCTCTGTTTAGCCGTGTACTGCAATCTGCAAGATTGCTGGCAGCTTCTAACCTGCCCTGGCGGATTGCACTGCCTGCGATTAAAACCTGTCTGTTGTTACTGCTAATGTCGGCGATTAGCGAGGTGGAGTATTGGCATGTCATTGTGACCGGAGGCTTCACCGTTGCCGCTATCGTGATCTGGCAATGGCATAAAATCCGTCAATTAGACTTGATAAGTGCTGACCACTGTCGCACAAATGTCCTTGAAAAACGCAGGCTGTTAAGTCTGTCCGTTCCTATGATGCTCGCCATGTTGGTGACCATGGCTTTAAATCAAATTGACCTTTTTATGCTGGAAATTCTGGCCGATGAACAAGATGTCGGACACTTTGCAGCAGCAGCCACCACAGCCCACTTATTGCCTGTGGCCCAGGTCACGATTGCTGGTTTATTTCTTCCGCTTATTGGCCCGGCGCTCGATGACTGCCCTGACAGCGCCAAAGCCCTGTTCCTGCAGGCACAACGCCTCATTGTTATTGTGACTGTTATACTGACTGCCGCTGTGCTGGCTGTTGGGCCATGGTTATTAACCTTCTTTGGCGATGATTTCGCGCAGGCGGCGCTCTCGCTCAATGTGCTGACAGCCGCATACAGTGTCTGGGCCATGAGTGCTTTCGCCTCAACCTGGCTGCAATACAACGGTAAAGGCCGGCAAGTCATGATTATCGGCGTGCTTACCCTGCTGACAGACACGCTGGCGAATCTGTGGCTCATCCCTGAATTGGGCATGACAGGGGCAGCCATGGCAACGTGTCTGGCAATGTTTGTTGCCTCTGCTCTGACCTGGCATCAACTGCTCATAATGAATACCGGAAAATCTCCGCTTCAGATCCCGCGTTAAATCAGGATCAAAAAAAGAGCGCAACCAGACTGGCTGCGCTCAAAACTGCAGGAGCTAAACAGAACTTTCGTTACAGGTTAACCGTTATCGCTTTTGACGTAATGCCACCATCATTATCGATAATTTTGATTGTGACTTCATGCTGACCATAGCTCGGGAAAATCGAAGTAAACACACGACCTCGTTTCACCTTGCCATTCGGCAACGTCCACTCGGTATCCACGATACGGCCATCACTGTCTGTGCTGGTTGACCACATAGTGACCCAGCGACCCAGATGAATATATTTCGCGCTTGCTTCAGGCAAGGCATTCGGTGTCTCGACAGTGACTGTGTAACTAAAGGTATCGGTCGCCCCTTTGTCATCGGTTACCGTTAAGCTGACCGGATAACTGCCAGCGTGCTGATATTGCCAGACTGGCGCTACTTCACTGCTGGTTTGGCCGTTGCCGAAATCCCATTGGTAGGCTGTAATCTGACCATCAGGATCTACACTCAGGTTATTCGCTGATACCGTCAGGCCATCAACATTCAGCTCAAAACTCGCGGTTGGCAACTCATTGTGCGACGCCGCTTTAGATAAGCGCACCACGCCAAACTCGTTGTTCGGGCCTTGCTCGACAACATCAATCATCAGGCCAAATTCAGTCAGCTTGCGACCTGAATCCGGGGCCATCGGAGAGCTGTAATCTTCCGCATCAGAGAAGTAGGCATTACCAATCAGGCTGCTGTCTTCCAGCACATCCCCGCTGCTGTTTACCAAACGCAACGGCGCCTGATCCTGCAATGAGAATGCTGCGTCGCGTACCTGGAACCGCGTCTGTGCCGCCTGGCCAGAGCCAGTCCAAACCAGCGCATTCTGATCCGCATCAACAACGCCTAACCAGCCTTCACCGGGGTGTTTGCCTACCCAGTTGTCCGTCATCGACTCATCGACATACCAAACAATCAAACCAGGCTCAAAGGTCATGATCTGGCCCATGCGCTTGATATTTGCCAGGCCTTCATCGACACCTGTATGGCTACGCCATTGCAGCAGGTAATAATGCGCGGCATCGTGGTAGCCATCAGACAACTTGTAGCCTGCAAAGGCAAAGCTTGAGCCGGATTCGCCATTGTCAATCGCGGTAACAGCGCCATCTACATCCAGAACCATATTGTCCAGATACAGACCATCCATCGCCAGACCACCATCTGTCACATAATCAAAGCTCAGCGAAATTTCCTGACCGGCATAGGCCGTCAAATCAAACTCAGCATCAATCCAGCCATTTGAATCACCGCCAATCGCTGGTGCCAGACCTGTGTTATACGGATCATCCATGGAAGTGACATTGCCGCTGATTGGCTTGCCATTGACCAGAACACGGGCAAAATCGTAGTCTTTTTCTATCTGATACCAGGCTTTGAATTTCAGTGTCGCTTTTGCGCCCGCAGGAACAGTCAGTTTGCGAGTCATGCTGTTACGCAGATCATCGCCTTTGCCCGAATGGAACGAGTACTGGCCTTCGAACGGTTTCAGTGTCTCTATGCGTTTATTTGGCAGTGAGACTTTCACCATGTTAGGTTTTTTGGTGTCTGTCGTCTGGAACAGGGTAAAGTCACGCGGGGCATTTTCCAGCTCGCTGATAGCAACTTGCTGATCATTAACCCATTGTCCGCCAATAGACTGCTGCAAGAATTGCTTCGCCCAGGAGCTGAACGCAGTAGGCTGCGTGCCACCTATCTTGCCGGCCCAGCTGCCCGAGGACATGATGGACCAATAAGAAACAGGTTCGCCCTGCCCGGTATATTGGGTGTCGTACTCGTCCGGCAGTCCAAGATCGTGGCCGTATTCGTGGGCACACACACCTGCTGCTGCATCAATAGGCTGAACCGTGTAATCGTAGGCAGCATACTGGCCGTTAAAGCGTCCCGGCACTGTACTCTTGGTGCCCGCCAGCACGTGATACTGGCCAAGGTTGAAGCGGTGCGACCAGATTGCGTTTGCGCCCAGCACACCGCCGCCAGCTTCTTCGCCGACAGAAGAGTGGAATATCATCAGGTGATCGATCACGCCATCAGGTTCACGATAATTACCGTCACCATCGTAATCGTAGCGGTCTTCTACATCGTAGTCGGCCAGGTTAATCGTCGGATCCTGCGCCAATTGGTTCAGGGCTTCACGCACCAGTTCCTGTGCATTCAGATCGTTATCCGTTGTGGGTGAATTACCACCATAAAAAGCCGCATTTTTCGATGCGCGATACCAACCGGCAGCCTGTCCCATTACCGAGTAGGAATCTCCGGACTCCGCCTCGTAAAACTGACGCATTGAAATCAGGTTTTCACCGTTTGGTCCGGTATATCCTGCCCCTGAAAACAGCAGATCCTGATAATGGCCCGGTTCATAGCTGTCATACAGCATCTCTGTATGGTCTTTCGTCAGGCGGTTGTCATTCCATGGCAGATCAGGGAAATCAATTAACAATGCCAGCACTTTATCTGTTCGCTTCTGGCCAACATCCAGTGCAAAAATATTGGCACGCTGGTTGCCTTTATTTTTCTGAATCGCCTTTAGCACTTTGGCTCTTTTTTCTAAGGCCTGTTTACCAAATTGCGCATCCCCTTTAAAACCTGAACGTATTTTATTATCCAGATATTTATCCAGTGCGTGACGCTTCTGCTCCTCTGAAGCATCCGCTTCAACAACACCATTTCTTACCAGCATTTCAATGAGTTTATCTTCATTAACAACGCCCATATCAGCGGGTGTATGCGCATAGCCACTACCACTAAATAAAGTGAACATTGCTGAAGCCAGCAATGTTTTCTTCATATGTTTCATTTACTGTCCTTATTTATTATTTCCATCGTGAAGCTGTCAAAACCCCGGCTGAGCACATTGTGCTCAGCGGTTAACAACATTATTTAATGCGTTATTATTCTGGTGAAATACACGTTTTTTTGGTGTCGTCCAAAGTGTCTGGTTGCCCGGTTGTGTCATTGGCTTTTTGCTTTTTATCTTTCATCGTAGCTTTACGATGTAAGTAAATTCGCAATGCTTCCTGTTTTTCCGTGTATGAGAGCCCTTTGCAAATAATGCCCTGCTCCTCTAATGCACGAAGTAATCGCTCATCGTCCGGCTGAACCTGAGCAAGGGATATCTGTGGAAAAATCCACAAAATGATGAATAACCATGCACGTTTCACGACTGACCTCAACACATGTAAACAATGTGTAACAAACTATATGCAACGATATTGCCCATCAATATGCCAAAACGGTCTGTTTGGCTGAGCATCACAACTTAAACATAAACAGTAAACTATCTATAATGAATCAATCATTGAAATATCAACTATTTAGTCAAAACAGGAGCATAAATAGCTAACATGTCTATCAATAAGTAAAGATCACTTTGAACAAAAGTTCCTTTCGTTCGAGCAACAATCACCTTCATTCTTATATCGTTATAATAAAAACCACCAATACAGGTCGGATCAGTATGCATTTATATTCTGAAATATTGTGTAACTATTTTGTGTGATTTATTTGACGCGCGTCGAGAAAATGCTTCTATTACTATCAATAAGCGAAAAATGAATGAATACCAGTGAATTACGCTGCCATTTTAATAGAGTGCTTAGCTAACAAAGAATATTTAAGGTATGTACTAAGCCGCGACTCAACATGAATAAAAAACGGCGGCGATAAAGTGTACATCGCGGTAAAAGAAAATATTAGAGAACGTTTATGTTTCGAACAAAAAGGAATCAGCCTCACCCTGAACAGATAAGGGCTGATTAACAGAAGAGATTAACGATCGACAATTAGCCGATCGGCAGGACAAATTTAAACGACTCATGGTGAAAGCCGGCATTCACATAAAAAGCATGAGTGTCCTCTCGTGTCACTGAACTGGTGACTTCAATACAAACACAGTCACGCTCCACCGCGTTGATTCTGGCATATTCAAGCAACTCTGAGCTTATCCCCTTATTTCGGTGTTGAGCATCAACCACCAAAGCAGTGATACGGGCATACCGCGCAGCCGAAGGAAAATAGTCAAAAAAGATCAGCGACATCACCGCCACTAACTGATCGTTTATTTCAGCGACCGTGATCAGTTCAGAATCGGAATCCGCAAGATAAATCATCTTCTCGAGGCGCGCCGGCTCGGTGTCATAACCTAGCTGGGCCAACAGCTGTGAGAGCTGATGTGCATCGCCCGATCTGGCTGGTCTGAAATTGACTTGAGCATCTTGCATATCACCGCCCTTACTACAAAGTGAGAAATAAAAGTAAGCTATCGAGTAACTTACCTTATTTCTCACTTTATCGTCATGACCTGACTCATGAAATCACGGCTTCCAGCGTGTGTAAACGAAAACACGGTTTGAGAGACTGGTTCAGGTGATCACTGCCATTTGTCGTATAAGGCATTCGCTAACACTTTGTTTTGTGTCATGAGTACAGATTGCGAAAGGCCTTCTACAAAGAGTAAAGTTACCCCACCCTTCGATTCTTCAGTGCCCAGAATCATTGCATTCTCATTTCCGAAATGAACCGTAAGGGTCTGGTTGCCTTCCGGGTTGGCTGTAAAGCTCCAGTCCGCTTCATAGGCTGCTGAATTCATCGGATTGATCATCACTCGTGTTTCTGAAATAAAGGTCAGCTCATTGAGCTCAGGTACATGGGGTTCATTAGGTTTCGCACCCGGCCCGGCCGCGTCTTGCAGAAAATACCAAGTTTGACCGACAAAATCGTCTAGCGTTAAATCTGTTGTCTGATCAAAAAAGTTTGTCTCGTTATACCAGAAAATCAGATACTTTCTTGACTCATAGACATACAGATAAGCGAGAGCAATATCAGGCGTCACATAAAGAAACTCTATTTCGTTATCAAGATCAGCAGCAATTTTCATTGAGGTACCTGAAACCTCATAAGGCGCATCCGGGCGGATAAAGTTCAGCGAGCTTTCAGTTACCTTTCCATCACGAAACACCAAGCGATGAGGAATGGCTTCTGATACGTTCAGGAAATCAAGGAAAATTGCGCTCTGCCCTTCCAGGAAGGGCTGGATACCTTTCACACGGTCGGAGCGACTGAACTGCCCGCTTTTTTTATCCAGCGTTAAAGTGACGGCATCAAAATCAGCGTGATTGTTTTCCAGCTCCTGAACTTTGTTTTTCAGGTTCTGAATCCAGATTTTCTGCCCTTCCAGATCATTTTCAGACAGGGTTGCACCGAGCATCGCATTCATCGTCCGCGCATACAAATGGACTTTCTTGGCATCAGTATTCGACGATTTTAAAGCCACATAATCCTGATTGAGCAGACTGGCATCCAGATTCAGACTGGCCGCATAATCGGCAAGACTTAGATCGTTTAAATAAGCCAGGGTCGAAAAAGGGGTCAGGATTGTCTGACCGGCAGGCGCATAGAGTTCCGCATCCTGCCAGACAAAACCTGGATGATCGCTGTCTGAAGATTCACCGGCAATTACTCTGGCAATCAACGGGTACTGGCTGTCACTTGCAGAAATGGTGATTTGACCGTTGCCATTGGTTTTTGCGGTTAACAGTTCGCCTGTATTACAGTGCGCATTGCGATTTCGGTCGACACACAGTTGTGCATTCGACAAATAACCGTCGATCACCTGAACAGTGACCTTGCCGTCGAGATCCTTACCATTGTCATCGTTATTGCCAGAGTCCGAACCACCACACCCCGATAAAATAGCTGTTGTCACCGCAACAGCAAAAAGCGATTTCCTCATGCGCGCCCCTCAAAAATAAAAACTGAACAAATATAAAACAATATTCACATAGGTTATGAATTTTCAACGCAATATGTCCACATGCGCACAACCACAATGTGCGTGTAATCGAATACACAAATTGAGAAGTGAATCGCAATATCAGGAAAAACAGAAGGGAAATTCAGATATAAAAACGGGAGCCTGCTGGCTCCCGCAATATTATTCTCTTTGGATCTTTACATTAAGCTTGTGCCGGTTTTGCGTTGGCTGGCACGTCGGTAGTGTCTGCCACTACTTGACCTTCAGCACCATGCATCCAACGAATCAGCTGATTTGAGAAAACAACCAGAATCAAACCGGACGCTGCTGCTGTCACAGCAATACCACCGAAGATGGCTAATGGACCCGCTTCACCTACATGTGCGCCAATCATACCGGCAACATAGTTAGCAACCGCATTAAAGCCAAACCATACACCCATCATCAGGGAAGCCAGACGTAACGGTGCCAGCTTAGTCATCATAGACAGACCAATTGGCGACAGGCACAGCTCACCCATGGTGTGGAAGAAATAAGCTGCGACAATCCACAACATAGAGGTCTTGGCCGTCATATCGCCACCCTGCTGCATTACGGCACCAACCATGCACACAAAGCCAATCGCCAGCAGGAAGAGTGCAATGGCAAACTTGATTGGAGAGCTTGGCTCTTTAGGCCCCATTTTTACCCACAATGCAGCCAGCAGCGGTGCCATTGTGATGATAAAGAATGGGTTCAGAGACTGGAACCAGGCTGTGGGTACTTCAAAGCTGCCAATCATACGGTCGGCATATTCCTGAGTGTAAATACTCATCAGACCCCCCGCCTGCTCGAAACCGGCCCAGAATACAACCACGAACAGCCCCATGATCATAATCACTTTCAGGCGATCGATTTCCTTTTTCGTCAAAGGTTGTTTCTTACCGTTGTCAGACATGGCAGCAGCTCGCTTCGCAGCGGGTATTTTACCTATGTTACCCAACAGCTTTTCAGCAAACAGCATTTGGGTGACAAGGCTGAATAGCATACCAATACCTGCAGCCAGGAAACCAGCTTTCCAACCAAAAGCCGTGGACGCTGAACCCGCGACAATACCTGCCAGTAAGGCCCCCAGGTTAATGCCCATGTAGAAAATGGTGAAGGCACCGTCACGGCGGTGATCGCCTTCAGAATACAAATCACCCACCATAGTCGAAATGTTTGGCTTAAACAGACCGTTACCAATAATCAACAGTGCCAAGCCGAGATAAAAAGCTGTTGTGGCGTTCGGGTCAACCAGAGAATGTGGCAGAGCAAGAGTGAACTGCCCTAAAGCCATCAGAACACCACCAATGATAATAGAGCGGCGTTGCCCTAAGAAATTGTCGGCGATCCAACCACCGATCAACGGTGTGATATAAATCAGACCGGTATAGATACCATAGAGACTGAGTGCGTCCTCCGTTGACCAGCCAAGACCGCCGCTCACTGTTTTATCGGTAAGATACAGCACCAGAATGGCGCGCATTGCATAGTACGAAAAACGTTCCCAAAGCTCGGTACCAAACAGCAGGAACAAGCCTTTAGGGTGTCCCATCAGGGTCCCATTTCCTTTGTTGCTCATAATTATTCTCTTCGTTGAGGTAGCTAGGTATCCATAAATGCGGTTCAATTTATAAATTACAAACTAAAACACTGCAAACTTTAACAATATCAGAACAAAATACGAACAACGCAAGTCGTTGATTTTTATAACAACCAAATATCCAGTCGAAAATGGAAATTTACTTTTCACTGACACGACAAATAAACTGTCCATAAAAACACAACAATAAAGAATTAAATGCCAACAAAACATAAAAATTCAGAATTTAACGTTAAATTATAGGGATATTAATGATTATTACATTTGAAGCTGACCGAGTGGTCAAAAACCAGCCGCGTTAATACCCAAGGTGTGAATACATTTTTGCAACAGGGTGAATAAAAAAAGCAGGCTTATCCACCTGCTTGGTGTTGCATTCTGAAAGGGTGACGTTCTTTAGCTCTTATCAGCTTTACCAGCTGATTGAGCAAACCTTGAGAGTTGTGTATCCAGCCAGTTCGGCGTTTGGTTCTCATCTTCCGCGCTTTCTTTTCGTCGTATCGCGTTTCTGACCAGAATGGCCCCCAGCCAGCGAATCGGCTCGGGTGGGAAAGCGCCTTTAGGTCCCGACACTAAGCCAGACCGTGCCCAGTCATTGTCTTCTTCAAGTACCAGAGAGGAGAGGATCTGTCCCCCCATCCAGCTCTGTACTACCCCATTGCCGGAATAGCCCAAACCATACACAACAGAAGGGTTGTCCGCTAAACGTCCAAAAAACGGCATGCCAGTGGCAGAGCGATCAGAGGCACCTGTCCAGGTCATCGCCAGTGGAACAGACTGCATTGCAGGGAAAAATCGCCGAAACGCGGCGCGAAGAATCGCTTGGTAACGACTTGGCTGATCAAAAACCGTACTCACTTTATTACCAAAAGAAAAATAGTTGCCACCTTTGCCGAGCATCAAGCGGCCATCCGGTGTTGTACGGTAATAGTGAACAAAGGTTCGGCCATCGATCACGGACTTACCGTCGCGTAAACCCAGATTTTTCAGGTGTTCAGGAGCAGGCTCAGTAATCAACATATCAGACGAGACCAGCACCACACTGTGTTTAAATTCAGGGAATAAAGATGGCATCCAGGCATTTAACGCCAGTACCACTTTATCTGCCCGAATATTCCCGCCGGGAGTTGCGATCCGAACCGGAGTTTGCTGCCGATCGATCGCTGTCATAGGCGTGTGTTCAAAAATGGTCACGCCCATTTCCTCTGCAACACGCTTGAGACCTCTGACAAGCAATCCGGGCTGAACTGTCCCTGCTGCTGATGAAAAATGGCCTTCGAGATGAACATCGGATCCCGATTCTGATTGTACCTTTTCCTTCGTCCATGGCTGCCAGGCATTGATCGACTGTTTGTCCAACGCCGCCAAAACCGGATCCATTGCCCCTATTTGTGCTCTGTTTGATGCCGTATATAAGGTGCCATCTAACCGGATCTGCGCCTCAATGCCATGCGCTTTACAAAACGCCTCTATGTCATAGACCGCCGCTTCAGAGGCTTTCACCAATCGAATAGCTTCTGCTTCTCCGTACAGTTTTTTTAAGGTCAGATACTTGGTTGACCAGGTCAGCATACAACCCCCATTGCGACCCGATGCCCCGCTGCCGCAGAGATCTTTTTCAATCACCAGGATATCCAGAGACGGCTGTTTCATTTTCAGCTGAATTGCCGTCCACAGCCCGGTGAACCCGCCACCCACTATGCAGACATCGGTTGTTGTGTCTGTCTCTAATTTCCTGGGGCGAAGATCAGGTTCGTTTTCCAGTGCTTCTTTAAACCAAAATGAGCTGTACTGTGTCGATTGCATTGCGTCACCAAGTGGTATAGACCAAAATTGCGTATACTCTACGCAAGCTGCCTGCCCAGGCTCAATAGCCAGCAGTGCATTGACACAGAAAATTCATCTTAGGCGGGAGCTACGCTATGACATAACGTCTGCACAGAATGGCAGTAAGCCAATGGCTATGATTTGATTGTGTTCGTTGTCGGGGAAAACACGAAAGACTTCATGCCTTCCCCGCTCTGCGCTGATATTACTGCTAAAACATCATCTCCAGAAAATGTGGTTAAGGTTTTGTCTGGTCAACGGGTTAGCGCAGTCGTTATCAGCGATAGTTCATCATGGCGATGTAGTCATGTTCTTGCGGTACTGTGGAATCATCATCATAGCCATAAATATCGTCACGAACCTGCAGTTTACCTTGCTCATCAAGCCAGGCGGTGCGGTAAATAAAATCCACCGCCAGTGTTTTTCGCAGATTGATCGTCGCTGGGTTGCGTTTTCGCAATAAATTATCATAGGTTGCACTTTGTCCTGCCCGCTGCCTTTCCAGCAGGAAGTAGGCTAAGTCGTGCGCCTTCTCCACCCTGACGCAACCCGAGCTGAAGTTCCTTTTACTTTTGTTAAACAAACGCTTAACCGGCGTATCGTGCAAATAAATCGAAAAATCATTCGGCATCATGAATTTCACCTGCCCAAGTGCATTACCAGGGCCGGGTCTTTGCTGAAATTCGTAAGGAAAATTACGGGCCGACACCGTACTCCAGTCAATTTGTGCGGGGTCAATCGACTGCGCATCACTCCATCCCGACACCATCCGCATGTTATGACGTGCCAGATAGTCAGGAGATCGTTTCATGCTGGGTATGACATCTTCTTCCTTGATAGTTTCAGGGACATTCCAGGTTGGATTCACCACCATGTGATTGATAGCAGAAGAGAATAAATAGGTTGGCCGGCTGCTTCTGCCCACAATGACTTTCGATTCAAATACCACATTTTCATCATCCAGAACCCGCAACATGAATTCCGGAATATTCACCTGAAGCACCTCACCCTGACCATGTCGCTGCAGAACACGGTTACGCTGTAGATTCAGGGCCAGAAGCTGGGCAACCTGTTCGTACGAACGCGCCATATTCTGCGCGGTTTCAGGGCCAATGACGCCATCGTCTGTCAGGCCATGACGCTGCTGGAACTGCCGGATGGCCTGATGAAGTACACCGGTATTGGTGAGTCGGTTTACTGCTGACTCACCGGTTGCCTGCTCCATCTTCATGACATTGGCATAATCCTGATCCGACAAGTCACCATAAGTATTGAGCATGCGTGCAAGCTTGTCACCGTTAGGTATTTCAGCGCCAAATTTAATGGCCGGGCGTCCCGACAGATACACACCATGCGGCTGAGCCTGTTCAAGCGTGCGCATTTCGGCAACCAGCGCGTCAAAGTGCTTGTCTGTCGGACGCAGTCGTTGCAGTGAGGTTAGAGTCAGTGGCACAGTGATCATAGGGGCTGACGCAAGGTGTTGAGCATCCAGGGTAAAGTTGGCAGGCCGATAGAGCGCACTCGGATCATTGAGCATCTGGTTAACGGTGGACTGGTAGACCATCAGGGTATCTGTCGCCAGAAGATCCAGACCGCGTTGATCATCACGCTGCGATAGCTGTTGCAGTTCCTGAACTCGCTGCAATAAACCCGGCACCCTATGGGTTTCAGCCAGTGCTGTTAACTGCAGCAGTAATTCATCCACCAAAGCCGGATCACGCCAGAGGGGCATAAAATCATGACTGGCGTAAAGGTTTTGCAACGCTGTTGGGAAACACAACGGGTCAGTCTGGCCCGGACAAAGCTGGCGAGTGCTCAGAACGGAAACCGATTCCAACCCGTGCCTGCCGAGCTGAGGGACAGTCAGCGAGGCAGAAATAATCGAACTCTGAGCAGGAACCAGCCTTATCACGCCTTCTTCTGCCGCCAGCGAATACGCGGACATCAGCACTGCCGCAGCCAGTCCGGCTGTTCCTTTCACGAAACCAGAGACCGCAACATCCATTGCCTGTCGTGTCACTTTGCCGCTGTTGAAATTGAGCATAGCCTGACAACCCCACTTTACGTTCTTTGTTATTCGCACTAAAAGTCAGTAGTGGTTAACTCACTTTTATCCGGCTTTTCTTAGCCTAAGTTTATCCAAGCCACCAGCTGTAAAGTGTTCAACATTTAATAATCGCTAATATTAACGTTAGCTATACAATAAAGTACCTGTGCAGTAATGATTGACGTTATATTCACTATTTTTAATATCAATTACGTAATTTTGTCTTGCAGATATGTAATCGGTGCCATAAAAAAAGCCAATACAGACAGTTAGCTGTATTGGCTTTTTTTTACGACGGCAGGCTGGGTGGCGAAAAGCGGTTAACGCAGTCCGTGAAGGAACTCTGCACGGGTCGCAGGTATGCGTTTAAAAATACCGCCGAGTGCGGTTGTTGTTGTCTCGCTGGTTTGATCCATCACACCGCGGGCTTTTACACAGTAGTGCGTGGCATCAATTCTCACTGCGACATCATCGCTTTCCAACAAAGTTTGTAGCGCAACTAAGATTTGCTGCGTCATACGTTCCTGCACCTGAGGACGCTGAGCAAAGAAACGCACAATGCGATTAATCTTCGACAGGCCGATAATTTTTCCGCGCGGAATATAAGCCACCGTTGCTTTACCATCTATGGTTACAAGGTGATGCTCACAAGTGCTGGTCAGGGTGATCTCTTTTACCCGCACCATTTCATCACAGTTCATTTTGTTATCAATGACAGTGATTTTCGGAAAGTTGCCGTAATCCAGACCGGAGAAAATTTCGTCTACATACATTTTCGCGATACGTTTTGGGGTATCCATCAAGCTATCATCGGTGAGATCCAGAGATAATAATCCCAGAATTTCGCGCATGTGGAATTCAATACGTTCTTTCTTCTCGGCATTGCCAACCAATTCGGTTGTCATCGGGGTTTCCAGTCCACGCACTTCTAACGCCTGACGGACTTTCAATGCTGATTCGCTTAATGTTGTCATTTTCTCCTCCAACTGACTGAGGCTGATGATCGAACAACACTGCCTTGCCAGTAAAACTGAGCCCGAAGGATACCCCCATTTAGCAACAATTACACCTCGTATTTGCTGGGGGAATTAGTTCCGGCGAGTTTTTTTTGTCATAATAGTCAGCAATTAAGCATAACGAATGAAGGATTAGCAAATGGACTCGTGTGATGCGCCGGGCTTGATGCCGGTAGAAACAGCCATTGAGAAAATGCTGTCAGTGGTCAAACCTATCAGCAAAACCAATAGATTACCTTTGGCAGAAACACTGGGGCTGGTACTGGCAGAGGATGTGACCTCCCCGATTAACGTCCCGCCTTTTGCCAATTCCGCCATGGATGGCTACGCCCTTCAGCGTGCTGATTTAGACAAAACAGACACCCTGACTCTGGCCGGTCAGTCGTTTGCAGGTAGCCCTTTCGACGGTGCATGCCAATCAGGCCAGTGCATCCGTATTATGACAGGCGCAGAGCTACCGGCAGGGACAGATACCGTGATCATGCAGGAAGAGACAGAAGTTCTCGGCGATCAAATCCGCTTTCTGGCTACACCTCAGGCAGGAGACAATGTCCGCCCGATTGGCGATGACATTCAACTCGGCGAAGTTGTTGTTGCCAAAGGCCACAGGCTTTCAGCGCGAGAACTCCCGCTGATCGCTTCACTGGGCATTGCCAGCCTGCCTGTTTTCGAACGACCGAAAATCGCTTTCTTTTCCACCGGTGACGAGCTGCGCCCGCTCGGCGAACCGCTGGCCGCCGGCCAGATTTACGACAGCAACCGTTACGGGATTCGGGCGCTGCTGGATAAATTCGGCTGCGAGGTGCTGGATCTGGGGATTATTCCTGACGATCCCGCCCAGTTAGCGGCGGCTTTTGCGAAAGCCACCAGCACAGCGGATGTGTTAATCACCTCAGGTGGCGTCAGCGTTGGTGAAGCGGATTACACAAAAGATATCCTCACCCAGCAAGGTGAAGTTGGTTTTTGGAAGATAGCCATGAAACCAGGCAAGCCTTTTGCTTTCGGCAAGGTCAACGACTGCTGGTTTTGCGGTCTGCCGGGGAACCCGGTGTCAGCCATGCTCACCCTGTATCAGATGGTTCAGCCTGTCCTTGCCCAGTTGGCGGGCCAGAGTCAGTATCAGGCTCCCCAGCGCTTACCGGCCATTGCCAGTACCGTGTTTAAAAAACGCCCTGGCCGTACCGACTTCCAGCGCGGCATTTATCAGGTGAACGACAAAGGGCAAATTGAAGTGGCCACAACAGGCAATCAGGGGTCAGGCGCATTCAGCTCCATGCATCAGGCCAACTGCCTGGTCATTCTGGAACAAGAGCGCGGCAAAGTGCAGCCGGGTGAAACTGTCACGATTGAACCGTTTAACGCCAGTATGTATTAAATGATGACCGAGCAGGAGCCAGTAATGGAAGAGTTATCTGATCAAGAAATGCTGCGTTACAATCGGCAGATCATTTTGCGTCAGTTCGACTTTGAGGGCCAGGAAGCCTTAAAAGCGGCGCACATACTGATCCTTGGTGCCGGAGGGTTAGGTTGTGCCGCGAGCCAGTATCTGGCTGCGGCCGGCGCCGGCGTGCTGACCCTGATTGATGACGATAAGGTTGAGCTCTCCAATCTGCAACGTCAGGTGCTCCACCACGACGCGACTGTGGGTATGCTGAAAGTCGACTCCGCCAAACAGGCACTTGAGCGGATGAATCCGCACTGTACTGTTCGCACCATTGGCGAGCGGCTGGATGATGCGGCCCTGCTCACCCTGATAAAACAGCACACGCTGGTTGTCGACTGCAGCGATAACCTGCCGACCCGAAACCAGTTGAACCGTTTATGCTACCAGACTCAAACCCCTCTGGTTTCCGGCGCGGCAATACGCATGGAAGGCCAGATCAGTGTCTTCACTTATCAGAACGTTCAGCCTTGCTATGCCTGCCTCAGCAGCCTGTTCGGCGAACAAAACCTGACCTGTGTTGAAGCCGGTGTGATGTCACCTCTGGTTGGGATTATTGGTGCAGTACAGGCGATGGAAGCCATCAAAGTGATAGCGGCTATGGGCAAACCGCTCACAGGTAAAATTCTGCTGCTGGACGCCATGACCATGCACTGGCAGGAAATGAAGCTGATGAAACAGGCGAACTGCCCGGTTTGCGGGAGTAACGAATAACACGAGTAAAAAGAGCCTGACTGAGATCAGGCTCTTTGCTTAAGGCTCTTTAGTCAATCTTACAGAACGTTTCGTCGCATCACTTCATAATGTACAAATCACGGGTGTAGCGGTTTGCCGATGCATTGGTCGTTGAATACCCGCCGACTTTTGGCGACTTGATAACTGTCTTGGTATAAAAATACACAGGGATTGCCGGCATATCTTCAGCAAAAATACGTTCCGCTTCCTGATAGAAGTGATTACGCTCTTTATCTGATTTCGCCGCTAAAGCGTCTGCCATTGCTTTGTCGTAGGCTTGATTGGCCCAGCGAGAATAGTTCATGCCCTTGCTTTCAAAGTACGACAAAAAGGTTGATGCTTCATTATAGTCACCTACCCAGGCATAACGCGCCAGACTAAAGTCTTTCTGAGCCAGTTTCTGCAGGAAGGTTTTCCATTCCTGGTTCGCCAGATCCACTTCTACCGGCAGGCTTTGCTTCCACATCGACAGCATCGCCAGCGCCAGTTTTTTGTGCGATTCATTGGTGTTATATACCAGCTCAAATTTCAGCGGGTTATCTTTCGAATAGCCTGCTTCTTTCAACAATTCCTGCGCTTTTTGGTTACGTTCCTTCTGAGACAGCGAAGCCCAGGGCAATTCCGGCGCATCAAAACCCGCCACGGCAGGCGGTGTCACACCGTAGGCTGGGATCTGCCCCTGCCCCAGAATAAACTGAGTCACCACATCACGATCGATCGCATAAGCCAGTGCTTTACGGACGCGGACATCATCAAATGGCTTCTTATCTAAGTTGAACAGATAGTAATAGGTCGCCAGCGATGGCATGGTCAGCAGCTCATCAGGACGCTCTTGCTTGATGTGCTTATACTGTTCGAGCGGAAATGTCGCCGTGATGTCAATTTCACCGGTACGGTAACGGTTATACTCTGCCGTCTGATTTTCAATCGCCAGATAGGCGGCTTTGTTAATCACCGTTTTAGCATCGTTCCAATATGCTGGGTTACGTACCAGATCAATGCGCTCGTTCACTACCCAGTTGGTCAGAGTGTACGCACCTGAGCTGACGATATGATCCGGATTGATCCAGTTATCACCATACTTTTCAACCGCTTTACGGTAGACAGGAAACGTTGATGGATGTGAGAGCATTTTGACAAAATAAGGGGTTGGCTGAGTCAGACTAAACTGAACGGTGTTGTCGTCCAGTGCCTTGACACCCAGAGTCTCTTTGTCTTTTTTGCCATCAGTGATGTCTACAGCATTCACAATATTCGCTGTACCCAGATACCACGAATAAGGCGCTGCGGATGCCGGATCGGCATTGCGCTTAAAGCTGTATTCCACATCGTGCGCCGTTAATGGTTCACCGTTAGACCACTGAAGCCCGTCACGAAGATGGAAAGTCACGGTTTTGCCATCAGCAGAGATGTCCCAGTGCGAGGCCAGGGCAGGAATAATATTGCCTTCCTTGTCTTCAGACACTAAACCGTCGAACAAATCGCTGATCACCTTGCTGCTTGAGTCATCTGTGGTCATGGTGGGATCTAAGGTTGGCACCTCACCGCCCAGACTCCAGACAATCTCCTGTTTCTCTGCCAGCGTCACACCCGCAGGCACATCGGCTGCGTAAGCCGCGCCAGACATCAGCAGCGAAATACCTGCAGCCAATGCTTTCACTTTCATTCCTTGCATGTTTATTCCTTGTCAATTGTAGTGTGTTGTCAGGTTGGATAAGCCTTGGATGGGACCTAACAGTTTTTTACTCACAATCAATGACTATAAATGGCTCAATGCTGTAACCATTCAGGTATATAAACATACGCTCATATTGAGCAAGAGAGAATAACAGCGGTCACAAAAAAGCCGGTGAGTTTCACCGGCTTATGTCAGAATTGCAGCACTTTCAGTTATCGTTGAGACGGATACCATCCCTTTCGATGATGATCAGGCCTTTCTTGTATAAGCTGCCAATGGTTTTTTTGAACGTTGCTTTACTGGTTCTGAACGCTTTGAAGATATCATCGGGTGCTGACTTATCGCTCAAAGGCAGAAAGCCCCCCTGCCGCTCCAGCGTTGTCAGGATTTTATCCGCCAGATCGTCCACTTTCGCTTTGCCTGCTTTTTGTAACGACAGGTTGATCTTGCCATCGGGGCGAATTTCTTTGATATAGGCTTTCAGTTTCTTACCGACAAACAACTTACCAAACGCTTCTGTCTTAAAGAAAAGTCCCCAGTGCAAATCTTCGATCACCGCTTTGTAACCCAGCTCAGTCGTTTCCGCGATTAAGACTTTCACTTCATCGCCCACTTGATACGGTGCCGGTGTTTTATCCAGAAAACGGTTCAGTTTAGTCGAGCCGACTATACGGCCGGACGCTTTATCGGTATAGATTCGCACCAGAATATTCTGACCGACTTCCAGGCGGCGTCGCTGCTCACTGAACGGTACCAGCAGATCTTTATCCAGCCCCCAGTCAACAAAGGCCCCGACACCCGAAATGCCGACTATCTTCAGCAGCGCAAAATCACCGACTTGCGCCAGCGGTGTTTTCGTCGTCGCAATAATGTCATCTTCAGAATCAAAATAGACGAACACCTCCAGATTATCCCCCAGAGATGTGCCTTCAGGCACAGACGATTTCGGCAGCAAAATATTGCCAAAATCCTCGCCACCATCCAGAAACACGCCAAAATCTACAATTTTTACGACTTCCAACGTGTTGTACTGACCAACTTTAATCATAAATATGTCACTCTCAGGGTAAACTATTCCAGCGGTTATCCGCCTCAATCTCCGGTCAGCAGCGTTTCTGACACAAAACTAACGCTGAACGGGAGAAAGCTCGCTATTTTGAAACGCGCATTATACGTGATGTTGATTCAGGCTGCCTGACCAAAATAGGCGTATCTGACCAAAATTTCTGCTGTCGAGCCATAACTCGTTGTCTGGTAGTGCTATTTCACATGAGTTTACACTAAAATTCTAACAGCAACTGAATCCGGCAAACCCACACCACAGAACCTTCAGAGAGGAACCGACTTAAAGTGATCACCGTTGAAAAGAAAGATGGCCATAACCTGAAAATGTCACATGTCATCCATGAGGCAAAAAATCGTCAGCTTGATGTATTTCTTTTCATTCCCGGTGAACTTGGCCTGAACGCCAATATCATGTCTGAAGACGAGTTCTACCATAATGTCATTCACGGTAAGCGAACTTACTTCAGTGATGTTCATCACCTTCCACTGGTACACAGTCGCCTCGCCAGTCGTGGTAATTTGCCATCCGGTCAGTATCGCTTGAGCCTGAGTTTGTTTGCTTACCAGTTTGCGGTGGCACTGGAAGAAACCGTCCATCAGCTACTTGATGAAAAAACAGAGCGAACCACAGAGGAACTGGAAGAAGTCGCCAGTGTTTCGGCAGGGATTCTCAAGCGTTTGCGCCGGAATGTGCCGAGTGATGAAGAACTGCTCAAGTATTACCAAAACATAGATAACTATTTGTCCTGGTTTACAGAACAGCGTTTCCTTTCGTTGGTCGCCCACCTGCCAAGAGCGGAAAACTACAGCGAAATCAAAGCACTGTATCTGGATTTCTGTCAGACAGAGTCCGCTCACCGTTTATCTAATAATTATAACTCTGAGCGCGCAACGGCTGATCCAACGCGCATGTCGAACAAAATGCGGTTGCTGCGACGCCTGATAGAATATCCGGTCACCATGAAAGAGAGCACGACTGTTTTGGGTAATACCACCAAAAAAGTCGTGACAGGGTTTGCGGCCGGTTTTGTGATGATCTTTGTCACCATCATGCTGATTGAGGCCCGCGGTGTACTTGGTGACATTACCGCGTCGTTTATCCTGGTGCTGTCGGTAATTTATGCCGCCCGCGAGGTGTTTAAAGACGACCTTAAGCACGCTCTCTGGCGCTGGGTACGAAAAGGCAAACCCAAGTGGCGTAAACAGTTTTTTGACAGCGACAGCAATAAACTGATTGGCCGCCAGCTGGAATGGCTGGAATACATGCGCTACGACACGCTGGATGACAACATCAAAAAAGCGCGCAAGCACAAGGTGTCGGCTAAAGAAGAAGCCATTCTGCATTACAAAAGTACCACCAGAATGTCGACGACCAAGTTTCTGACCGGGTATGAACAAACCAAAGAATCGATTCTTTTTGATCTGCGCTTCCTGTCCACGCTGATGGAAAAAGGTTCCCAGAAGATTTACGTCATGCGTGACGGCCAGGTGGCGAGAGAATCGGTTGAAAAACGGCACCTGATTAACCTGATCACCCGTGAGAGTGACGAAGATCAGGAACCTAAAATACAGCGCTGGAAGATCATCATGAACCGTTCAAAGATCGTTGATATTGAAGCGATTGACTGATTTCCTTCGCTAACTGACACGATTGTGGGCCTCTTCTATGCTTATGTTATGAGGAGGCCCACTTTCCGATGCCATTAACCCTACATTTTATGCCTTGTTTACAGGCCGTAACTTGATACGCTACCCCTCACTTTCATCTTCCTGGCGGCCATTATGCGCAAACTGACCGAATTGATTTTCAATAATACTTACAGTGAATTACCCAGTGTGTTCGGCACCCGGGTGATCCCCCAGCCGCTGGAAAATCCTTACCTGGTCAGTGTCAATCCTGCCGTCTGTGAAATGCTGGAACTGGATCCTGCCGAAGCGCAAACCCCTTTCTTTGCAGAACTGTTTACCGGCAATGAGGCACTGCACGGACTTGACCCGCTGGCCATGAAATACACAGGTCATCAGTTCGGTCAGTACAATCCGGATTTAGGCGATGGACGCGGCCTTTTGATGGGAGAAGTGATCACATCACAAGGCAACAAGTGGGACATTCATCTGAAAGGCTCCGGGCAAACCCCTTATTCCCGCATGGGAGACGGACGCGCAGTGTTACGCTCCAGCATCCGTGAATATCTGGCCAGTGCGGCCATGAAAGGCCTGGGTATCCGAACCACGCATGCACTGGCCGTGTTAGCCAGCGACACCCCTGTTTACCGGGAAAAAGCAGAACCGGGCGCCACACTGATCCGTGTCGCAGAAAGCCACCTGCGTTTCGGCCACTTTGAATACCTGTTTTATACCCAGCAGCACACGGAGCTGAAGCTGCTGGCGGATTATCTGATCAAGCATCATTTCGCTGATCTACTCACCCATGCCACACCGTATGCGGCCATGTTCCAGCGCATCGTCGATCTGACAGCCACCTTAATCGCTGACTGGCAAGCCGTTGGTTTTGCTCACGGTGTGATGAATACCGACAACATGTCAGTGCTCGGACTGACATTCGACTACGGTCCTTACGGGTTCCTGGACGATTATCAGCCGGGTTATATCTGTAACCATTCAGACTATTCAGGCCGCTACGCGTTTAACCAGCAACCGTCCATTGCACTGTGGAATTTATCCGCGCTTGGCTATGCATTAACCCCGCTTCTCGACAAAGAAGAGATTGATGCCGCACTGCACAGCTACCAGTCACGGCTTCAACAGGAATACAGCATCCGGATGCGCAATAAATTGGGCATTATGGAACGCCATGAAGAAGACAGCGCCCTGTTCAGTGAGATGTTTGAGCTGCTCGCCAATCAGGCAATAGATTACACCCTGTTCTTCAGAACGCTGACTGACATTCCAGCCGGAAACCTGACTGACAGCAGCCACCTGTTTTCGGATCTGGTTAACGATCCTGCGCCCCTGCAAGCCTGGCTTAACACTTACGCGAAGCGACTGACACTCGAACAGAACAACGATGCCGATCGCTTAGCGTTAATGCGGCTGCATAATCCTAAATACATACTGAGGAATTATTTAGCCCAGCAAGCCATTGAGCAGGCGGAAAGTGGTGACTATGCCATGGTTGAGAATCTGCTGACCGTGCTGGCCAACCCATATGACGATCACCCTGGCTATGAGCAGCTGGCGGCGAAACCACCGCAATGGGGAAAAGAGCTGGAAATCAGTTGCTCGTCTTAGCAAACACACTTTTCCGGCACGATGCCGACACGATAGAAAAGAGCGGCAAGTATAATAAGAGCCTGAATACTCAGGCTCTTCGTAGTTATTGTGGGCTGCAGATAAGACTCGTCACTGCGTGTTCCGATAGCCAGCGCTGAAGTTTTGGCTGAACGGTGACAGAGCGTGACAGTAATTCACAAGGCTTATTCACTTCCCGGCTCTTTTTCAGAGTACGTTCAGCCAGAAATAACACTGCGTCATTATAAGGTTCGTCATAATCCAGCGTGTCATTTGCCGGGTCTATCGCCAGCGTCAGTTGTGCCAGATGATCCAGATCGATCACTACACCATCAAAGTAATGCAGAAATTTATCCGCCATCACAGCATTGGCCGGTAAATCACACATCAGATGCACCTGCAAACCTGACTTTCCGCGAAACAAACCTTGTTCTGCCAGCAAATCATGAACGGATGCCGCATCACTGTATGTCCGGACAAAAGGAATCACTATGGCTATCGGCAAATCACCGGTAACAAGGCGCAATTGCTTGATAATCTGACACTGCAGTGCAAACATTCTGGCCCACTGCGGCTGCAGGTAGCGAGCGACACCGCGCAGCCCCATCACGGGATTCTCTTCTTTCGGCATTAAATGACCGCCAATCTGCGTACTGTCGCTGGCAATCTCCCCTCCGCTGAGTCTCAGCTTCAGTACCGGTTTGGTATGTCCTGCCGCAATACGTTTCTGAGCAAATTCAGACAAATCACTGACCAGCCTGTCAACCAGAAAGCTCTCAGCATCTTTCCCGCAGGTTATCGCTGACAACGCCGCTTTCTCATCACCATTGAGTACATCCGGCTGACACACAGCGCTGAGATGAATCCCGGTTTCTGCTATTAACGCATCCAACCCTATCAAAACTGTATTGCTGGCTTCATCTGTTGACCTTGATACCAATTGCGAGCGCGTTAATGCGATTACTTTACCCGCGACAACATTGGTCGCCCACTTCTCTGCGGACATCATAGCCATCTCCCTTACACTGCTGTTTATTATCTGTTATTCAACCAAAGTAGCTCAGCATCCGAGTTACTCTGAAAGGCAAGCACCATTTTTATGCTTACAGGAAACATAACAATTCATTTTTATCCGGTGCAACCATTATTCAGGTTTTCTTCAGATCCCAGTAAATTCAGGCCATAAAGGTGATGGATATTAATCGTTTGGTTTATTCCTGCGGCCTTTTAGGCTATCTTTATCCGTCATCAATGTTACACCTGAAAAGCAGGCGCCCAAATGCCCCAAAAAACCGATGAACTTCGTACCGTCAGTCTCGGACGTATGCCTTCTCCAGACGAGGTGGAAGCCGCCCATCCGATGACAGATCCCACCGCCAAGCACATCGCTCATTCCCGCCGTGAGATCGAAAACATTCTGACAGGCAAAGATAACCGCCTTCTGGTCATCGTTGGCCCATGTTCAGTCCATGATACAGAAGCCGCTCTGGACTATGCGCGTCGCCTGCTGACACTGAAAGACAAATACCAGGAAAAACTGTGCATTGTAATGCGCACCTATTTCGAAAAACCACGGACTGTCGTTGGCTGGAAGGGCCTGGTTTCCGATCCCCATCTTGATGGTAGTCTGGATTTAGTTGCCGGTTTGTACAAAGCCAGAAAACTACTGCTCGACATTAATCAGCTGGGCATGCCAACAGCGACCGAGTTCCTTGATATGATCACAGGCCAGTACATTGCGGACTTGATCAGCTGGGGAGCGATTGGCGCACGTACCACTGAATCTCAGATACACCGTGAAATGGCCTCTGCGCTTTCCTGTCCGGTAGGATTTAAAAACGGCACCGATGGTAATGTGAAAATTGCGATAGATGCGATTCGTGCCACCCGTGCACCGCACGTTTTTTGCTCCCCGGCAAAAAATGGCGAGATGACGATTTACAAAACCGCGGGCAATCCCCATGGCCACATTATTTTGCGTGGCGGAAAAATGCCAAATTATCACGCAGAAGACATTCAGGCAGCCTGTGACGCGCTGGAAGAGTTTGCGCTGCCGACTAAGCTGGTAGTCGATTTCAGCCATGGAAACTGTCAGAAGCAACATAAACGCCAGCTTGATGTGGCTGCCGACATCTGTAAACAATTGACAGATGGCAGTCGCTACATTGCCGGCATTATGGCAGAAAGCTTTATTGTTGAAGGTAATCAGTCACTGGAAAGCGGCCAGGAAAAAGGCCTGACCTATGGTCAATCCATCACCGACCCTTGCATAAGCTGGGAAGATACTGAAGAGATGCTTGCCATGCTCGCTGCTGCAGTCCAAAAACAATAAGTCAGGCCAAAAGCCATTAGTTACAATAATCTGGCGTTTTATGATATAAAAACGCCCATTAACAATGATGAGCAGGAATACACCATGCCTTCTTTTGATATTATTTCTGAAGTCGATACCGTTGAGCTGAAAAATGCGGTAGATAACAGTAACCGCGAGCTGGACACCCGCTTTGATTTCCGCAATGTAGAAGCCACTTTCAGTCTGAATAAAGAAATCGTGAAAATGTCTGCTGAAGCTGAGTTTCAGCTGCTGCAAATGCGCGATATCCTTCGCGGAAACTTAGCCAAACGCGGCGTTGATGCCCGCGCGATGGAAACCAAAGACATGGTTCACACTGGGAAAACCTATTCACAGGAAGCCATGTTTAAGCAAGGGATTGATACCCCTGTGGCTAAGCAAATAGTCAAAATGCTAAAAGATTCCAAGATCAAAGTGCAAGCCTCTATTCAGGGCGACAAAGTCCGGGTAACCGGTAAAAAGCGCGATGACCTGCAAGCTGCAATGGCGCTGGTACGAAGCTCAGAAGAGCTGGATAAACCTTTCCAGTTTGAAAACTTCCGCGACTGATTCACCGCTTTATCCATTGATTTCAGGAAGGCGATACATGCCTTCCTGATCAGCCACCGAGTCAACATCAACACTTTTTACACCACTCCAATTAAGTTGTAGTGCGTTATCACAACTTCTCAGCAAGTCTCTGACTCCTTCACTGATTCCTATTGCTTGCTATCACAGTTTGTCATTTCATCTCACGACAAAACTGTCATAAGCGATACCTTAATTTGCAGTACATTTTTTCGGTCAACTGACCGGCTTTTACTGCACTTAAGGAACCAATAATGAATAACAGACACATACTGCAAAGGACGCTGAAGACAGTCCTGATCAGCAGTGCTTTACTCTCTGCCAGCGTCATGGCCACGGCGAATTACAACCCCGATGGCGTTTATAGCGCGGGTGAACAAGTCATCTATCAGGGAGCCACTTATCAAGCACTGCGCAGCACAGAAAACGAGGCACCCGATACGTATCTGGGCGATGCCTGGCAACAGGTCAACGCGCTGAATGTAACGTCATCAACAACACCGACGTATCCGGCCTACCAAAGCAGTGCTGTGTATGTAGGGGGTGACCACGTTTCTTACAACAGTCAGATTTATAAAGCAAAATGGTGGACACAGGGAGAAGCACCAGACGCCACACCCGGCACAGGCGTTTGGGAGTGGGTCAGTGCAGACAACAACCCTGATCCCGGCCCCGGCCCTGATCCGGATCCAACGCCGGAACCGACACCGGCCAACGGTATCATTGGTCAGAACCCGGACGGCAGCTATATCATGAGCAAAACCTATCTGGATGCCCGTGAAGCCGAACTGACCAGCTCGCCGGAATTCGCTGCCGTGCTGGCTTCAATCAGCACACGCGACAACGCAGTTGTAGAAGCCGTTGTTCCTGGCTTGTCTACCAACCCGGATAACGTCAAACGGGTTGAAGCCTTAATCAGCGAGCAAAAATGGGATGCGCTGTTCCCGGAGCGCAACGTCGTCTATACCTACTCTAATTTTCTGAAAGCAGTCGCGAAATTCAAAGGTTTTTGTGCCACCTACACCGATGAGCGTGCAGCGCAATCAGATGCCATCTGTGCCAAATCGCTGGCCGTCATGTTCGCGCATTTCACTCAGGAAACCGGCGCCCATAACCCCCACTCTCCTTACGAAGAATGGCGGCAGGGCCTGTTCTTTGTACGCGAAGCCGGGTGTTCGGAAGAGGCCTCTTCCTGTGGCTACAACAGTGAATGTGCCGCCAGTAACTGGCAGACTGAACAGTGGCCATGCGGGACTAACCCCGACGGCAGTTATGTGAAGTATTTCGGTCGTGGTGCCAAACAACTGTCTTACCACTACAACTACGGCCCCTTCTCTGACTTTATCTTTAACGACGTTAACGTACTGCTACAAGATCCGGATCGTGTTGCTGACAGCTGGCTGAACCTGGCGTCTGCCGTGTTCTTCTTTGTGTATCCGCAGCCACCGAAACCTTCCATGCTGCATGTTATTGACGGTACATGGCAGCCAACAGCAGCAGATATTGCTGAGAAGCGCGTACCCGGCTTTGGTGTCACCACTATGATCATCAATGGCGGTATTGAATGCACGCTTGACACTGAGAAACCTCAGTCAGTCAACCGTATTAAATACTACCGTGGTCACGCTGCCGCTCTGGGTGTTGCCATTCCCGCAGACGAACAGCTGGGCTGTGCGGGTATGAAAGCGTTCAAGAAAACAGGTGACAGCACCTTTGGCCTGTACTGGGAAAATGACTGGAGCTATTACCCGGATAACCCGAGCGGCAGCAGCTTTGCCTGCCGGATTGAATCCGGGTATCAAACCGCATACACCACACTGAAAAAAGGCGATTATGCCAAGTGTATCCAGAAGTATTACGGCGTGACGATTGAGTAACACCACTCATTCCAGCAACATCAGATAAAGATTCCGGGATAATGAACAGCGTCATGCACTTATCCCGGATTTTTTCATGCAATAGCCTGAAAATGTGCAAGCTGTGACACCGATTCCCCTATCCGCTTTCTGTACCCTGATTTCTTTTTGTCTCACACCCGAGTTTGTTAGAGTGCCACTGCCTATCGTCGCAGACGGTGATCAGGCGACACCTTTTTCACAACTAACGGAAACACTGAATGACCCTGCCAGAGCGTCCATCTGACGAACAACCTGAAAACCCGCTTATCTGGCCCATTCTCAGCCTTCTGGAAAAGCAACCCGATGGATGGATGGTACATACCCTGGCGGAATCGTTGAAGCAGCAAGGTTTACTGAACACCTTAGACGAGGTTGCTGAGCAGGATCTGTTCAAGCGAAATTTTCTGCTGATGAATGCGCTATACCAGCTGCAGCAAATGCTGTTGCCCCGGCAGTGGCTGCAGGCTCAGGCAATGAACATCAAACTGATGCAAAATCAGGGTGATCAGCAGGTCGACGAGCAAGACCCGCTCAGGGAATACTATCTGGACTGGCAGAATTATAACTCTGATACCCACTCCATCCGCGATCTGCTGTCAACGTTCTGGCAAAGATATCAGCAACACATTGGCAACCTGAGTGTCACGACAAACGCCTCATGGCAACAAGATCTGGCCGTACTTGAGCTTCCCGCTGATGCCAGTCCGGCACAAATACGCAAACAATGGCGAAGGCTGGCATTGCGCTGGCACCCTGATCGCCCGGAAGGTAATACAGAGAAATTCCGACAGGCCTGTGAAGCCTGGCAGCGCATTCAAAGCCGCCTCCACAACTAACCCCAAACGCCAACTCATTCAATTTTTTCTAATAAGCTGTTCGTCAGCCTGAACTGTTCTGTTGCCTTTGCCCGGCGTACACTTTTTTCAAACTACGCCGGAAGCTGATATTCGGAGGCAATCATGGCAATCAGACACATTCAACATATCCTGCGCTCTCACCCATCGTCAGATGGTGATGGTGTCAAAATTCAACGCGTGCATGGTTTCGACAATGCGGCATTCTCGCCTTTTCTGATGGTTGATGAGCTCAAGTCTGATCAGGCCGCTGACTATATTGGCGGGTTTCCACCCCATCCGCACCGAGGCATAGAAACACTGACTTATATGTTACGCGGTCACTTCCAGCACCAAGACCACTTGGGCAACAAAGGCGAGCTGAAAGACGGTGGTGCGCAATGGATGTCGGCAGGTAAAGGGGTTATTCACAGTGAGATGCCCATCATGGCCGACGGGCAATTACATGGTTTTCAAATTTGGATAAACCTGCCCGCCAACAAAAAAATGCTGCCCGCTCAGTACCATGACTTCCAGTCTGACGTGATTACAGAGAAACAGCTAAATGAGCAGAACCTGATTCGTGTTATTGCCGGCGATCTCACCATTGACGGTGACACTCTGACAGGTCCGCTACAAGAAACGGGTGTACCCACCACTATTGCAGACTGGCGAGCAGCAGCCGGTGAGCAATTGAACAGTTGCCTGAACCCGGATTTCCAGGCCATGCTGTATGTTTACCAGGGAGCAGTCAGCATCGAGGGACGACATGCCAAAGCCGGTGAACTGGTGATGTTAACCGCAGGTGAAGGTCTGGCAATAACGGCCACAGAAGATACCGGGCTGCTATTGCTTTCGGGCACCCCGATTAATGAGCCAGTGGCACATTACGGCCCTTTTGTCATGAATACCATGGAAGAGATCGAGCAAGCGATTCGTGATTATCAGGCCGGCCAGCTGACCGACTAGCTGATAGCCACACGCCCTACGAAAACAGCCCGCAATGCGGGCTGTTTTTTTATCTTTCGCCAATCAGTATAAACTGGCTTCGCCTTCGGGACGGGTCTTAAACCGCCGGTGCAGCCACATATACTGCTCTGGTGCCTGCATGATCATAGGTTCTACCGCGTGTTTGTTGATATAGACTGCTGCCGCATCCGGATCATTATGCGGGAAGTCTTCCAACGGTTTAAACACTCTGAGTGTATACATACCGTCATCGGTGTCGCGGACCAGGGCAATAGGTACAATGGCACAATCAGTGGCATCAACCAGTAAACTGGTTCCTACCGTCGTACACGCCTTATCAACGGCAAACAGGGGCGCAAAGGTTGAACGGCGACGACCATAATCATGATCAGGGGCATACCAGACCCGCTCCCCTTCACGCAAGGCACGGAACATCCCTTTGACATCTTTGCGATCCAGCATATAACGGTTAGAACGCACCCGGCCTTTAAACTGGAAATAATCAAAACAAGGGTTATTGTTCGGACGGTAGACACCCACACCCGGCGCTCTAAGGCCGAATGCGCGGGCTCCGACTTCCAGATTCATGGAATGAACGGCCACCAGCAGTACACCTTTCCCTTGCTTATCCAGCTCATCCAGATACTCAACACCTTCAAACCGGATGTGGCGTTTAACCCGCCATTCAGGCCAGAACCAGGCCATACCAGTTTCAAACAAAGCCAGTCCGGCATTGTCGATATTTTTCTTAATCAACGTATCACGCTCATCCTTTGGCATATCTGGAAAGCAGAGTTCCAGATTACGCTCAATGGTATAACGACGCTTTTTGAGCAATTTGATTGCCAGCCTGCCGACACCTTTACCCATCAGAAACTGAATACGGTAAGGGAGTAAACTGATGAGTTTCATAGTGCCAATCATCAACAAGGTCGGCCAGTATCGGGGGTGAAGAAGTTCGGCCTTAAATTCCGGTGCCGTCAATTTGCTCATAACAGAGACGATTTTCCTTATTGTTTGAAGCGAAGCCTGCACTGTCATCGTCGTGGGCAGACAGGAAAAGAACAATGTATTGTATACCAGCATGGCAAGCTTGCAAGAACCACAGCACCTGGTCTGTTCACCTGGCTACTATCCCTGCAGTGCCAAACAAAGAAAAAAGAAAAGCCACCCGCAGGTGGCCAGTTGAAAATTATAGTTTTAGTCTGTTGTTATTATAATTCTGAATCCCTGCACAGTATCAGCGCTTCCCCTAAGCCCTGAAGCAGTGATCACAGATACTCCCTCTTCTTCACATCACTGCATTAACATTCACGTAATACGCGCTTTGTTTCTGCTGTGTCTGGTTTCATTATTTGATTGCACTATTCGGGCCAACTTTATCCATTCATTAATTTCAATATGTTACGGTTTTACAAAGATGACGACTTCAGACAGCTGTAAAACTCTCTGACAATAGCAACCGGCTGCATCAAAACGCCGTTCATCCTGGCTGAAATTGGTGATACTCTGGCATCGTCAGTTAAGATGTTTAAACGGAGTTAACACGGCAGTTATGTCCATCAGTAAAACCAAATCCAGCTTTTATCGTCGCTTATATGTCGCGCACCTGATCGACCAGGGCATCGCGACAGTGCCCGCATTGCTTGAATATACAGGTATGCCGAGGCGCACAGCGCAAGACACCATTAAAAGCCTCTCCGACCTCGATATTGTGTGTGAATTCAAACAGGCAGAGGGAGAACGCCACCGAAGCGGACGGTATGAAATTCAGGAATGGGGCGCAATCAACAAACAATGGATTGCCGACAACCTCACTGACATAAAAGCAGTGCTTGATTACCCCTGATGAACTATCTGCTACGCAAGTTATCGCAGCCTGCAACTCATAATGCGTTGCATTTTGCCTGTCTGATTTTCTGACACTTCTGTAAAGTTAATGCGAATTTCACACAGGCTCAAAAAATAGACTAAAAAGTAATGAAGGGCGGTAAACTCCAGCCTCATTCAGCGATTTTGAGCCTTACCACTGCCGCTCTTATCACAAGTGTATGTAACCTGTGACAGAAAAATGTCATATTGACTTGGTTGCAAAGTAACCTAAGAGACAGTTTCTCGCGAAACTAGCGCTAAAAATGGCGTGTTTACTGGCTATATTAGCAATATGTTGTGTTAATATTCGGGCCAAAATTTTTCAGCTTGTCACGGACAAAAGAGAAGATAAATATGGCTTTAGACTTTTCAAAAATGACGGTGGATTTATCCGCAATGCCAACCACTATTGATATGGCACATGGCGTACTGGCCGCTCTGGTTGTTATTCTTTTACTGCTATACGTGACAAAGAAAGGCAAACCGGTAGAAGTTGAGAAAGTCGTCGAGAAAGAAGTCCAGGTTGAAAAAATTGTCGAAGTCGAAAAACCGATCGAAAAGATTGTTGAAGTAGAGAAAATTGTTGAGGTGGAATCTAAACTCAAAACCGCAACGCCTGACGCTGCGCTTCAGCTCCTGTCTCTGCTGCAAAAAGAAGCACGTTTCATCGACTTTATGCAAGAAGATCTGAAAGGCTTTGCCGATGCCGAAATTGGCGCGGCAGCCCGGGTTATTCACGAAGGCGGTAAAAAAGTACTGGATGAATATTTCCGGTTTGCGCCAGTGCGCAGTGAAGAAGAAGAAACCCGCATCACCTTACCAGAAGGCTTTAATGCCTCTGAAGTCCGCCTGACAGGCAATGTGGTGGGTAATGCGCCTTTCACTGGCACCCTCATTCACCGCGGATGGAAAGTCACAGAAATTCATTTACCTAAAATGTCAGACGGACACGACCCTCGTATCCTGTCGGCAGCTGAGGTTGAGCTATAATGCAAGCACATCAAGAACATAAATACAGTGTGGGTATTGACCTTGGCACCACCCACTGCGTTCTGTCTTATGTTGATTTACAACAGGACGATGCACCGGTCACTGTGATGCCAATCGCCCAGCTGACCACTCCGGGCAATGTAGAAGACAAATCGCAATTGCCTTCTTTCATGTATCAGGCACACGAATCTGAGCTGGCACCAGGGGATACTACCCTGCCATGGGATGCTCAGCCGAATGCGATTGTGGGTGCGATGGCCCGCCATTTAGGGAGTAAAACCCCTATCCGTTTAATCGCCAGTGCCAAAAGCTGGTTGTGCCATGGCGGCATTAACCGTCGTGATGCCTTTCTGCCGCTGAATGCGCCAGAAGAAGTGACTAAAGTTTCTCCACTGGCTGCGACCCGCGCTTATTTGTCTCACCTGGCCAGAGCCTGGGATCACAAACACCCTGACGCATCACTGTTCGATCAGGATGTTACCATTACCGTACCGGCCTCCTTCGACCCCGCGGCTCGCGATTTAACGGCAGAAGCGGCGCGCGAAGTGGGCTTCAAACACCTGACGCTGTTAGAAGAGCCACAGGCAGCGGTATACAGCTGGATCAAGAATAACGATGACACCTGGCGTGATCAGGTCAGCGTGGGCGATGTCGTCCTGGTTGTTGATATCGGTGGTGGTACTACCGACCTCTCACTGGTCGCCGTGACGGAAGAAGACGGTAACCTGACGCTGAATCGTGTTGCTGTCGGTGATCATATTTTGCTGGGTGGCGATAACATGGATCTGGCGCTGGCTTACCGTCTGAAGGCCAAACTGGCGCAGGAAGGCAAGGCGCTGCAACCCTGGCAGATTCAAGCCATTACCCACGCTTGCCGTGATGCTAAAGAAGCCCTGCTGACAGACGATACTCTGCAGGCTGTTCCCATTGTGGTGCCAAGCCGGGGTTCCAAGCTGCTGGGTGGTACACTGCAGACTGAACTGACCCAAGAGGAAGTACAGCAAACACTGGTAGAAGGCTTCTTCCCACAAACAGGCATTGAAGAGCATCCGGTTGAAATGCAGCGCGGTGCTCTGACACAAATGGGACTGCCTTACGCACAAGATGCCGCTATTACCCGTCATATTGCCGGTTTTCTGAGTCGTCAATCCTCCGCCGTGGATGAACTTTTTGACAGCTTTGAGCAAATTCATGACGGCTTCATTCGTCCGACTGCAATTTTGTTCAACGGCGGCGTACTGAAATCCGCTCTGCTTTCTCAGCGCCTGACGTCCACCATCAATCAATGGCTGACCCAGGCCGGCAGCCCGGAAGCCAAACGCCTTCAGGGACTGGACTTGGATCTGGCTGTTGCTCACGGGGCTTCCTATTACGGCTCAGTGCGCCAGGGCAAAGGCGTTCGCATTCGCGGTGGTATTGCCAGCAGCTACTATGTGGGCATTGAAAGTGCCATGCCGGCCATTCCGGGTATGGAACCACCTGTAGAAGCACTTTGCGTAGCGCCTTTTGGTATGGAAGAAGGCAGTCATGCAGACGTATCAGGCAGAGAATTCGGCTTGATCATTGGTCAGCCCGTGACTTTCCGATTCTTCGGTTCAACGGTTCGCCGGGAAGATGCACCGGGTGTCCTGCTTGACTGGTGGCAACCAGAAGAGCTGGAAGAACTGCCAGCGATTCAAGTGACCCTACCGGTATCCGATGGTCGTTCTGCGGGCCAGATCGTTCCGGTTTCACTGGCGGCACGGGTGACAGAATTGGGCACCCTATGCCTGGAAGCCATTCCAACTGATGGCGGACAGAAATGGCAAGTAGAGTTTGACGTTCGGGAAAGTTAATGCTTTCTCAGATGATATTTCGACGGCGCATTCATTGCGCCGTTATTTTACCCAGCTTACCCAGTTTCAGCCACATGCTGGTTACACGGTAACATCTGAGTAAAAACAGGCACGGAGTCTTACATGTCTTCTCCCCGATATTTAGTGGGTATAGATTTAGGTACAACACATACCGTTGTCGCCTACTGCCCTGTTACTTCTGATCTTCAACATGAAGCTGTAAAGATTTTCGACATCGACCAGCTCATCGCCCCCGGTGAAGTGGCACGCAAACCCCTTTTACCCTCGTTCAGATACCATCCTACAAGCGGTGAAATAGCACCCGATCTGTGTGTTTTGCCCTGGGATAACAACCCCGTTAATGGCGACTTTCCAGAGGCGATCATAGGTGATTATGCCCGCGAATTAGGGGCCAAAGTTGAAGGCCGGCAAGTCACTAGTGCAAAAAGCTGGTTATCTCATACAGGCGTTGATCGCAATCAACCGATTCTGCCATGGGCAGCCAGTAGCGGTGTACAAAAAGTATCGCCGGTTATTGCCAGTGCCAGTTACCTGAACCATGTCCGTCAATGCTGGGACTACCACCATCCACAAGATAAACTTGCCCACCAGGATGTTGTTATCACCATACCCGCTTCTTTCGATGAAGGCGCCAGAGCGCTAACGATAGAAGCGGCCAAACTGGCCGGGCTAAGCCATATGGTTTTGCTCGAAGAACCACAGGCTGTGTGTTACGACTGGTATTCCCGTCACCACAATGAAGCGGAAACCCTGTTGCAAGATATACCGCTTTTAATGGTGTGCGACATTGGCGGCGGTACCACAGACCTCAGCCTGATTAAAGTCAGCTACCAGAATGAAAGGCTTAAGCTTGATCGCATCGGCGTAGGTGACCACCTGATGCTGGGTGGGGATAACCTGGATTTGGCACTGGCCCATCAGGCCGAGAATATCCTGCACACTGGTGGTAAACGGCTAAGCGCTGCTGGCCTGTCGAAGCTCATTCAGCAAACACGTCGTGCAAAGGAGCAACTGCTGGCAGAGAATGCGCCCGATCAGGTGAGTGTGACGCTGCTTGGCAGTGGCTCGAAACTGATCGGCGGCAGCCGCTCGGCGGAACTCACTCAGGCGCAAGTCAACCACATAGCCCTCGACGGATTTTTCCCTGTCAGTGCGTTTGATGAACATCCTGGCCAACGTCAAAGTGCCGTTGTGGAATTCGGTTTACCCTACGCTTCAGATCCGGCTATATCCAGACATCTGGCACACTTCATCAGTGAACATAGTGCCGCCTGCCATGAGGCTATGGGCTTAGCCGAAGACAACAGCGACACATCGATTAAGGCTATTCCCCCTGCAATTTTGCTCAATGGCGGCGTATTCAACAGCCCTGTTTTGTCCGAACGTATTCAGGATATTTTTGCCCATTGGAAAGGAGCAAGCGTCACCTGTCTGGACAATCCGCATCCCGACCTTGCTGTCGCATACGGCGCCGTCGCATATGCAAAAGCCAGACACGGCGCACAGCTGAAGATTGGAGGAGGATCAGCGCGCTCATTTTTCCTCGACCTGCATACACAATCCGCTCATTCTGGTATTTGCCTGTTACCGCGAGGCACTGAAGAAGGTGTTGAAGTGGCATTGTCAGACAGAAAATTCGCGCTGACATTAGGCGAACCGGTTCGTTTTGATCTGTATGCCTCTTCAGATGATACGCCGATCTCGGCCGGGGATATCCTTCCTCTGGATAAACCCCATATGACCTCGCTGCCCCCTTTTGTTATTACTCTGAACAGCGAGACTGACAGAGAATCACTGGCAGCAAACCAGAAAGACAGAGTTGATGTTACCCTGGCCTGTCAGCTCACTGAAGTGGGCACATTACAATTGGAATGCGTCAGTGTAGATATGCCAGATAAACGATGGCAAGTTGATTTTTCCGTACGAAAAGCAGCCTCTGTCGATAATAACCTTGTTGCAAGTGAAGACATGCCCCATCCAACCGCCTTGCAATCAGCCCGAATCGCCATTCAGAAAGCATATGGCGGCAGCAAAAAGCACGCAGATGAAAAACCGGTAAAAACACTCAGAAACGATCTGGAAAAGTATCTCGGAAAGCGTGAAGACTGGGAAATGCCCTCATTAAGAGCCTTAGCCGACACCTTGCTTGACAGCAAAAAACGGCGGCGGCGCTCCGCTGTGCATGAGCGAAACTGGCTGAAACTGACAGGTTACACGTTAAGACCCGGTTTTGGTGACCCGGTTGATGACTGGCGCATGAATCAAGTCTGGGCGCTGTATCAGCACAATCTGCAATTTCACCAGTCTGCTCAAAGCTGGAATGACTGGTGGATATTCTGGCGTCGTGTAGCAGGTGGTCTCAATCAGGCGCAGCAAGAAATCATTTACAAAGATATCGCCAAATACATTAATCCGAGCGCAACCCGCAATCCTAAATTAGCAAAAGAGATGCAAGAGCGAGGCTATGAGCAAATGGTGCGTTTAGCAGCTTCTCTTGAGCACATAGCATTTGAAAAGAAACTGCAACTGATCGAATTGTTATTCTCACGATTGCAAAAACCACAATTTGCTCAGGCGCATTGGTGGGCAATTGGCAGGATTGGCAGTCGCTTCCCGCTCTATGGAAGTCGGCATAACCTGTTAACGGCTCAGCATATCAGCTACTGCCTGCCAGAGTTATTAGATTCAGACTGGAAAGATGAACCTGATATTGCCCTTGCCGCCGTAATGATGTGCAGAAAAACAGGCGACAGAACACTGGATATTGATGATGAGTTACGACAAAAGGTAGTAGATAAACTACTGGCAAGCAAAGTGCCAGAGCGCTGGATCGAGATGGTCGCAGAGCATAAAGTGTTGACCCAGGAAGAAAACCAGCGTGTTTACGGCGATTCGCTTCCCATCGGCCTTATACTCCTGGAGTAAATATTCGCTTATTAAGCTTACGTTAGGGTATGACTGCTACTATACCGGGAATCAGAACTGCCGGTCAGTCATACCCAGCAGGCCTATAAAGGAATAACAAGCGAGTAGTTTTGGCTATGACACGTGAACAATTTAAAGTAATCTCAGAGCGAATTTTCAAATCCCAAAATCAACGTACTGCTGTTGAGGCTGTCGTCTTCGAAGGTTTATCAAGCTATGAAGCCGAGAAACGATATGGCGTACCGAAAGGGACTCTCTCACGGAATGTTCGCAAATATAAAAATGAAGTCGACTACATCACAACAGTCACTGAAGCATAATAAAAAAGGAGAGTATGACTCTCCTTTTTTATTATAAGTAGCAATCAGATAGACGTTAGGTTATTCCTCAGTCTGTGAGTCCATCAACTCTTCAGGGTGAACACCGTCTTTTTCCATCAACGCCAGAATCTCAATCATTCTTACCTGACGAGCTTCTTCTTTAAATTCGTTCAATACTGCTATCAAATCATTTATTTTCTGTAGCGGAATTCGCTTAATGACAGCACGCTGTCTGCCCGGTACTTCGTCGGCAAAGTCAATCAGTGCCTGACGATAGTCAGCTCTGGTCTCTTGCAGATGTTTCCCGTTTTCAACATTCTTTAGCATCGCACTTAGTGCTTTTTCCGCATCCGAAAAGTTAGCCATGAATTACCTCTAAACACTATTCTTATAAAGAGCACTTTCTTGCCATCGACTAACAGATTCATGACACTTGTTGTGCTATTTGAAATAGAGCAAAATTAATAAAATTAAACCAAGATCCCAAGATATCTCATAAGACCCGTATTCTGCCGAAAAACTAACGCTATGACTTCTGCTGCGCGTATGTGAGAAGAGTAGTACGCTCACTTAATTATAATAGAGAACTCTAACGAGGGTGTAAGAGTAGCAGCAGTAATTAAATAATACTCTCAGTCTTCGTTATTGTGAACATAATTTTTGTGTCCTTGACAATTCTCTGACCAAAAAATGATTTTAACGATCTCGGACTGGGATTCTCAACTGCCGCTACAGCACGTTTATTTTAGTGAATTTGCCAGATACCTGTGCGCTGTTGCACCAACACAAATACCCTTTCACCCTCAGAATCAGCCAGCAGCTAATCAATCGATGAAATAATAGCCTGTTTCTCAGCAATTTAGCTTTGCCAAAAGCAGTCAGTATTGGTAATATGCTCGTCAGTTAGCAAGCCTTTTGGCGGACATTAGCGCAGTTTGGTAGCGCACTACTCTGGGGGAGTAGGGGTCGCTGGTTCAAATCCAGTATGTCCGACCAAAAGGCTTTTTTGTTTCATTCTTCTCATCTTCTTTATTTGTTTCCCCTCGAATTTTTTTCAAAACTTTTTTTAGCAACAGTTGCTTCAGTCTATCATTGGCTCGATTCCCCAAGGAGCATGATATGGAACAGGCACCATATTGCAAAGAATGCGGACAACACGAAGAGTTCATTGTCATCGATGAACATCTGTTCGTTTGCATATGTGGCTACCAATTCAGCTGTATCTCAATCAGCGTGAAGAAAAGCACTATGACGTCTCCCTCCCCCTCTCCACCTTTCGATTATCAAGTCCATTAAACAGACGGCACCATCAGTGAAAACGACGGCCCTCAATCAGGTAAAAGCACGATCTCAATCGCAACATCACAGTGTTATAATTTGAAGAATAGCGTTAAATTTAGTTTAAAATTCCGTTAACAACAAATTAATCCCACTTTGGTTTTTCGCTTACAGCACAGACAACAAACACTAAATAAACAACTGTTTTTATTATGTAAAAAATTAATTTCAACGTAATAAATCTCATGTAACGTCGTATAAATCCATTAAAAACGTGATCTATATCCTGAGCCATTTGCGGGATTTTGTGCTACCTTCTCGCACGAAAATTAAGTCACTATTACACATTCGGGAACATCTCTTCATCTCGCTGCATAAGCCAGTGAGCTGAATCATTCCCTTCATTTAGGACAATGCTTGTTGTCCTGCTTCTTAGTCAATATGACATCACAGGATCATTCTATGGATGCAACGATTAACAATTGGCTCGCCATTCTCAACGAAAAATTAATGCTCATTATTGGCGACATTAACGGACTGCTATGGGGCCACCTTCTTGTATATCTGCTGGTTGCTGTAGGTATCTATTTTACTTTTCGCCTCGGGTTCATTCAGATTCGACAGTTTCGTCATGCCATCGGCGTCTTGAAAAAAGGCAAAGATGTAGAATCTGGTATTAGCTCTTATCAGGTATTTTGCACTTCAATGGCAGCACGTGTGGGGACCGGTAATATGGCTGGTGTCGCAGTCGCACTGACAGTCGGCGGACCCGGTGCCATTTTCTGGATGTGGGTGATGGCCCTGCTGGGAATGGCGACCGCTTTTGTGGAATCCACACTTGCTCAAGTCTATAAAGTGAAAGATGTAGACGGGCAATACCGCGGCGGCCCAGCCTATTACATGGAGCAGGGACTTGGTGCCCGCTGGATGGGCACACTGTTCTCAGTCTGTCTGATTATTGCTTTCGGACTAGTCTTCAATGCCGTTCAGGCAAACACCATTACCGCTGCGCTCAACCATTCTTTTGAGATCGACCGTAAGTATGTAGGGCTGGTTATTGTGGCGTGTTCTGCCTTCTTCATCATGGGCGGATTAAAATCCATCGCGCAAGCTTCTGCTCGTATCGTGCCGGTTATGGCGGTCGGCTATCTGGCTATCGCCTGTCTGATTGTCATCATGAACATGTCTGAACTGCCTGCCGCAATCTCGCTGATTGTTAAAAGTGCTTTCGGCTGGCAGGAAGCTGCAGCCGGCGGCGTGGCTTATACCATTGCGCAGGCAATGCAAAGCGGTATCGCTCGTGGTCTGTTCTCCAATGAAGCCGGTATGGGTTCAGCAGCCAATGTTGCTGCCAGCGCAACACCCAACCCTAACCACCCTGCATCGCAAGGCTTTGTACAGATGCTCGGGGTGTTTGCTGACACCATTGTCATTTGTACTGCCTCAGCCGCGATGATCATGCTGTCAGGTGTGATGGATCAGCCTGATGCTGCTTCTGGTATCGGTCTGCTGCAACAAGCACTGACGAACGAGCTGGGAAGCTGGACAACCTACTTTATGGCAGCCGCTATCATTCTGTTCTGCTTTACTTCCATTATTGCTAATTACAGTTACGCAGAAACAAATATCATGTTCCTGAACGGCAATACGAAGAAAGGCTTGTTCACATTCAGAATCATTGTGCTGGCTATGGTGTTGTTTGGCTCCATTGCCTCACTGCCTGTCGTATGGAACATGGCCGATGCTTCTATGGGCATGATGGCGCTGATCAACATTGCTGCACTGGTGCTGTTGTCTAATCTGGCTATCAAGGTGATCAAAGATTACGAAATACAAGTGAAAAACGGGCAAGTGCCAACATTTGACCGCCGTAAGTTCCCAGAACTTAGCAAGCTAGACGGTGCCTGGCATCCTAAATCTGATACGGCTAAAGAATCACGCTAAATCAGCAAGATAAGACCAATACAAACAAGCCAGTATCCTTCTGGCTTGTTTTCTTTTAATTGGTACATATTTCCTTGTTTAGACGTTCCTGATTAATAAGAGCGTTGCAAATCCACATGTCACACTGAAACGTTTTCCTCATAAGTTTCTCATAAGCACGTAAACTCCTCAGCCACATCGCCGTTCCTTCTTTATCAAAAAATTCATATCTCATTGATTATTAATGAGTATTGTTTGTATAGCAAACCGCACTCATAACCATCTTATTGCAGTAAACTTATTTTTATACATTTATAAAGTCAGTCGGAACCAAGGGGTTTTTCGTTTACAGATCATTATCACGTGCTAATTTCAGTTAAATACCCACCACAAATGCAAAAAAGATCACATTAATTAACATTTTTATCATTTATTTAACTTTCTTGCTTTGAGAAAAAAAGAAACTGTTCTATTTATTTATTAGCTATGACCGACATGTCATTTGCTCTTATTGATTATTTCAACTCAAGGAAGAAAGCAATGCTATTAAACAAGTTTAACTTGGTTGCACTCTCCGTTGCCGCTGCGACTATGTCCTGCAGTGTGCTCGCCGCACCGGGTACCCCTCAACTTGCATGGATGGAAACAGACTATGCCATCGTTGAAGTTGATCAGGCTGCAACCGCCTACAAAGATCTTGTCACAGTAAAAAATGCAGCAGATGTGCCAGTAGCCTGGCAACGTTATTCCGGCGAAACGGCTGACCACTGGAAAGTAAAGCTCAATGGCAACGTGGCATTTGAGGAAAGTATTAACCCGGCATCCAGTGGTGCTGGCTCTACGACCTTGTCCATCACTCAGGGTGGTCAATATGCGTTAACCGTCGAATTATGCAGTGGCTCTGGCGCTGAAGAAGCGTGTAGCAGCAGCCCTGCAACCAACATAGTGGTGGCAGATACAGACGGCAGCCATCTCGATCCACTCCCCATGAATGTCGATCCGAACAACGGCACCTACTCTACCCCTGCTGATACTGTTGTTGGTGCCTACTTTGTTGAGTGGGGCGTCTTTGGCCGTAAATTCACCGTCGACAAGATCCCAGCCCAAAACCTGACACACATCCTTTACGGCTTCATCCCTGTCTGTGGTCCGAATGAATCTCTGGGCGAGATCGAGAGCGGCAATAGTTTAGCGGCACTTAATCGCGCTTGTGCCGGCACACCTGATTTTGAAGTCGCGATTCACGATCCCTGGGCTGCTGTCCAAATGCCACAACCACAGTCTGGCCATACCTACAGCACCCCTTACAAAGGAAACTACGGCCAGTTGATGGCACTAAAACAACGCTACCCGGATTTAAAGGTCATCCCTTCGATTGGTGGCTGGACGCTGTCTGATCCTTTCTTCTCGTTTACCGATAAATCCAAACGTGATGTCTTTGTTGCCAGTGTGAAGAAGTTTCTGCAAACCTGGAAATTCTTTGATGGTGTCGACATTGACTGGGAGTTCCCAGGCGGAAAAGGTGCGAATACCACTCTGGGTGATCCGGTTAACGATGGCCCGGCATACGTAGCGCTGATGCGTGAACTGCGCACCATGCTGGATGGGCTGGAAGCCGAGACAGGTCGTCAGTTCGAACTGACTTCTGCAATTGGTGTTGGTTACGACAAGATTGATGTCGTTAACTACGCTGAGGCATCTCAGTACATGGACTACATCTTCAACATGAGTTACGACTTCTACGGCGGTTGGAGCAACGTAACAGGTCACCAGACAGCGCTGAACTGTGGCAGCCATCTGACAGCGGATCAATGTAACGGCACAGGTGTTGATGAAAACGGTGAGCCTCGCCAAGGTCCAGCTTACACCACTGCACATGGCGTCGAGCGTCTTCTTGCTCAGGGTGTACCTGCCAACAAACTGGTTGTGGGTGCAGCCATGTACGGTCGCGGCTGGACGGGTGTGACCCAAGCCAGCATGACAGATCCAAGCAACCCGATGACAGGTGTGGGTAATGGTGCTGTCGCCGGTTCCTGGGAAGCGGGTGTGATCGACTATAAAGATGTCGTTACCCGTTATGAAAATAAAGCTGGCGTCGTACTGGGTTATGACGAACAGGCGGAAGCACCATGGGCTTATGATCCGAGTAACGGCGATTTAGTCACCTACGACAGCCCACGCTCTATTATGGCCAAAGGTCAGTATGTGCGTGATCTGGGACTTGCCGGTCTGTTCGCATGGGAAATTGATGCTGACAATGGTGACATCCTGAATGCGATGCAAGAATCCCTGGCTGGCGCACCGGCAGGAAACCGTGCACCTGTTGCACGTGCAGGTTCTGATCAGCAAGTGAATACTGCAGCCACTGTGACTCTGAACGGTTCTTCATCAACAGACAGCGATGGTCAGATTGCCGGCTATCAGTGGGTACAGACCAGTGGACCGGCATTGACACTGAACGGTGCGAATACGGCTTCCGCAACCATTTCAGTGCCAGATGTCACGGTTGATACTCAATATGTCTTTACTCTGACTGTTACGGATAATGAAGGGGCGACAGCCACCGACAGCATCACAGTGACTGCGAAAGCGCCTGGTGCACAAAACACCGCGCCGGTTGCATCACTGACCGGCCCAGTTACAGCCAATGCAGATGATGTGATCACCCTGGATGCGTCACAGTCCACTGATGCCGATGGCGATACCCTGACGTACGACTGGACTGTACCTGCAGGTGTGAATGCCGTTATTAATGGTTCAAGCCTGAGCTTTACGGCCGGTAGCTACACGACTGATACAGCATTGTCTTTCAGTGTCAGTGTTTCTGACGGAACGGCTAGCGATGCGGCCTCTCTGACAGTGACCATTGCAAAAGACGAAAGCGGAACCGGTGGTGAGGGTGATTTCCCAGCCTATGTGGAAGGCACTGCGTACCAGGCCGGTGATCAAGTTTCCAACGGCGGCGTGAACTTTGAATGTAAACCATACCCTTATTCTGGTTGGTGTTCAGGTGCAGCCTGGGCCTATGAACCTGGAGTGGGCGTATACTGGCAGGATGCATGGACTCAGCTTTAATGGTTCATTACCGTGCTTAAAAAAGCATTAATCATTAAACTGCCCATCTGAAAAAGGCCACTCGTTCTCTTGCGAGTGGCCTTTTCATTTGAGTGACACACTGGGTTTCTTAGCTGACTGTAAGCTAGGAAACAGAGATCAAGCATGTCACAGCCTGCAAATAAATGGCCAGACGAAATACCATTTCATCTTTTACGAATGTTAGCGAACCCACACCTTTACTGCGCTGAGGTGAACAATCGGACAAGTGTATAGATCACCATTGCGATCACCGCCACTGAACTGACAGTCCATATCGTGGCCCGGACATCGTGTAACTGAGCCGTTGCATAGGCTATAAAATGTGCCGCTCGAGCCAGAACATACGCCCATATTAACACTTGAGCAAGCAGCAGCGGCGGATCCATTAACACGAATAGCAATCCGGCGATAAGAAACGCGGGTATACTTTCCAAATCATTCAGGTTCATACGCCGCGAGCGATCAACGTACTCATTCAGCGCCAATTGACCAGTTACCGGGGTCGGATTCAGCGGGCTTTTCTTCGCATCTTCCGGGCTACGAAAACCAGCACGCACTTTCATCATTCGGTAAACCGTCATCCACGGCTGCAGCAAGAGCTTCAGCAACATCAGTGACGCCGCAAGCACATAGGTAAAGAAAACTGGATTCTCCAAACTCAAAATGACACTTTCACTTGCCATACGCTTTTTCCTCCTGCCATAGGCAACAGCGTGATGCACAGCTGAATCATTTAGTTCTTTAGAATCGTAGCTGATGCTGCATCATACTGCCGTTCACCCGCACCGCACCTCAGGTATACCCCCATCGGGTGGGGTACCGGGAGGACAGCTTTTCCCACCGCATAGCCCTCTTTTGTCGCTGTGAGCGATTATGGCGACTTTCCATCCGGTCTACTAGAATCTTACGAAATATGCGCTTTAGGTATGCATTAACCGTATCAACGAGAAGGCTTATTTTATAGAGAATCGGCCTGTGTAGTGGCCTCATAAAATAGCCGCGGAGGCCGTTCTAATGTCTAGCAAGTTAAACATTCTTTTGGTTCATGGAGCCTGGGGGGATGCATCTCATTGGCGCCATGTTATCCCTGCTTTACACAACAAAGGGTATAATGTTCGTGCTGTGCAAAACCCACTCACTTCACTTCCTGATGATATCGAACGTACAAGTCATCTGGCTGCTTCGTTAGAAGGGCCAGTGCTGATGGTTGGCCACTCTTATGGAGGGATGGTTATTACTGGTGCGGGAAATGCGACTAATGTTGTCGGCTTAGTTTACATTGCGGCATTTGCGCCTAATGAAGGAGAAAACCCTGGTGGTTTATTTGGGCTGAGGGAGCCACCTCCCGGGGCCGCCATCATTCGCCCTGACGAGCAAGGTTTTTTGTGGTTAGATCCGAATCATTTTCATGAGAATTTCTGTCCAGACGTGGATGAAACAGAAGCGCTCGTTATGGCACTAAGTCAAAAACCAATTGCAGCTCGCTGTTTTGAAGATAAATCTGGCTCTCCTGCCTGGAAAGTTAAACCTAGCTGGTACCAGGTTTCAGCGCAGGATCGAATGATCCCACCAGAAACAGAGAAATGGTTTGCAGAACGGATTCAAGCGAAGAAAACGATCACTTTACAAGCTGGGCATGCCCCTATGGCTTCTCATCCAAATGACATAATCGAATTAATTGATGAAGCGGCACGCCAAGTTAGTTAATGTCATTATCATGCGACACCAGGCATAGTGGTCTTTTTAATTACACCGGTAAAAGTTGGTATGCACAAAAACACTGAATACTGTGATTTCAGTGTTTTTGTTTTTCAGTACCTGATTAAAACTGATCCATTACATGATCTTAAAGGGGCGATGTTGGCCATTTTTCACTTAAGACGGATCTACCCGACACAGTCGATTTTTGCAAATCTCTGGGTAACTGGAAATTCGGTTTAAACACACACTATCGTTTTGGTCACGAATTGCTGCCTGGTCAATATGGAGCAGGTTTATGATGAACGGCCTTTCATCGAAAAAAGCCTGTAAAAAAACAGGCTTTTCTGGTCATTTAGCTACAAAATACAGGTCCTTAGCGTAAATATTGCCCTTCGGATTATTGTCCGGAAACCCTTTCAGATGACTTTTTACCAGCCGTGTGTGGTTGTAATGGTAAATTGGCATGACAGGCGAATATTGATCGAGAATATGTTCTGCCTCGCGGTAAATACCATATCGTTTTGGCTCATCCGTAATATCAGCGGCCTGCTTAAGCAACGCATCAAATTCCTTGTTACAGAACCCGGTTTCGTTACTGACATGCCCGCAAGTGAAGCTGCTGAGAACAGAGGAGGGTTCTGCATAATCACCAAATGCATACGAGCGCGCAACGGCATAATCACCCGCCGCTTTTGCCGCCAGGTAAGCATTCCATTCCATGTTTTCCAGCTTTACGCTCACATCCAGAGACTTCCACATAGAGGCAATCGCCAGTGCCAGCTTTTTATGATTTTCACTGGTGTTGTAGGTCAGAGTGACATTCAACGGATGGCTCTTGCTGTAACCCGCCTTCGCCAGCAGCACTTTCGCTTCACCAATGCGCTCGTCATGAGCCTGCGACTTAAATGCCGGGGTGAAATTCTGATAGTTTGGAATGATATCGGGCACGACAGAGAAAGCCTCTGGCTCGCCCTGCCCCGTCACTTTTTGCACCAACACATCGCGGTCTATCGCCATACTCAGCGCACGGCGTACGTCAGCATTATCAAATGGAGGCTGCTGGGTATTAAAGGCATACACATAAGAGCCCAATAAACGCAGAGATTTAATCTCTTCCGGACTTTCCTTCAGCAATTTCTGATAATACTCAAGCTGAACACGGTTCGTCATATGCACTTCACCAGCCTGGTAGCGCATCAGCTCTGCGCTTTGTGACGACAACGCCAAATAGGTCACATCGTTAATGACCGTAGATGCATCATCCCTGTAATGCTGGTTACGTGTTACTTCGACCCTTTCGTTCGGCACCCATTCTTTCAGAACATAGGCACCATTTGAGACAAAATGATCGGCACGAGTCCATAAATCACCGTGTTGACTCACCACATGAGCCGGTACAGGAAAGAAGGTTTTGATGCTCATCAGGCTAAGGAAATACGGCGTCGGGCGGCTTAATGTCACCTGAAGCTGATGCAGGTTGAGCGCTTTCACTCCCAGCTCGGATGCCGGTTTTTCACCATTCAGTATTTCCTGGGCATAGGTAATGTTAGCGGTGACCAAATTGAATCCGGTATTGTTGCCTGTCGATTTATCAACCGCCCGACGCCACGCAAACACAAAATCCATGGCGGTCAATGGCTGACCATCAGACCATTTCAGGCCCTTACGCAAATTAAAAGTGTAGGTTTTTCCGTCGTCTGACACAGCCCAGCTTTCAGCTTGCCCAGCAGTGATTTCGCCCTGCAGATTTTCAATCAGCAGCCCTTCGAACAAGTCATTCACGATGACATCGCCCGGGCTGCCTGAACCAACAAACCCAGGATCTAATGTACTCGGCTCTGCGCCATTGGCTCGTACCAAGTGCTGCTCTTTGGCTAGAACAACCCCTTCAGGCACATTGGCGGCAATGGAATGTAGTGAAAATGCGGAAATGGCCAGCCCGATGCTGGCAGTGATAAATTTCTGATTCAATGCGAAATCCTTTTGTGGCATTACTATCTGGAACGAAATCTATACTAACAAGGAAATCAGTAAACGCTATGAGCAGCGTCAAGAAGACAAACTCAGTAACAATTTATGGAAAGACCCGCAGCGTATGCGGGTCTTGAATTAACGATTTGGGCAAATAAAAGAAAATCCGTTACTTGGGAATGTTGAAGTTTTTATCATTCATGCAGGTGAACGTATAAAAATCTGAGCGCTCATTAAAATGGCTGAATCCTCGTCCATGGCAATATGCACCGTTAATCTCATTCATAACTGTCAGCGTCTGCTGATTATTGACAGAAAAATAGCTGTCGTTTTCACACACTACGCGGATTTTTCCGTCATCACTCTGAGAAAACGCTTTCACTTTTGCACCGCATAAGGAATAGCTGACATCGACGAAATCATTGGCACGCTCATCGATTGATGCACTGCATCCTGCTAAAGCCAGACCAGATAATCCCACTACTAATGTTGTTAAGGCTTTCACAATCACCTCCTTACTTAATATTATATTTTGATTGTAGTGCGACCAGCATAAAAACGCATTAAAATCCTGCCACTAAATAAAAAATAAATCACATAGAATCATAAATTTAGTCAATCCTAATGTAGCGCTATCGCACTGGCGTTGCAGAGGTGAACTCTGCGATTACTCCATCGACAACAAGAAAACAGTCCATCCCTGCAGCTAATGCCGCCCGCCGTCCTAAATCGGTATCTTCAAAAACCACACACTGATGAGGTGCCAGCCCAATACGGTTAGCCGCTTCAAGGAAAGTATCGGGGTGAGGTTTATGGTTTAGGACATCGTCGGCAGTGACTAAGGCATCAAGTAAAGGCAAAATGTCGGTTATGGTCAGCAAGTTTTCTGCATTAACTTTGCGGCATCCGGTACCGACGGCCACTTTCTTTTGGTCTCGATACTGCAATAAAAGATTAACAGTGGCCGGAATGGTCTCTCCCTTTTGTTCCAGCGCTTCAAAAAAGCGCCATTTGGTATCAGCCACTTCCTGGATATCATGATCCGTCTGATATTTTTCATTCATCATTTGCGCGGTTTTGATTGTGGGTGATCCACCCAGACTCATAAGCCACTGCGGATCAAAGGGAATGTTGAACTGCTCGCAGGCATAGCGCCAGGCTGTTATATGGGCTGGCATTGAGTCTATCAGCGTGCCGTCCATGTCGAAAATTAATCCCTGATACCGTGACAAATCCATATCCACCTCCAAATCAGTACGTTTCACCATAGTGACGCAAGTGGTCAGTACAAATCCAGAGTGGATAACTTATATTCCGACACGGCTCAGACTGCTTACTCAATATCCATGACGGCCAGTCCCCATTTTTCGGCTATCCGGTCAAAAAATCCCTGCGTTTTCTTTAATTCTATCCATTGGTTAATGAAATTAATCCAGACTTGATCATCTCTTGGCATCAACATCGCTAAAGGTGTCGCCCGTCGCATCCCCTGAACGTTGGGAATGGTCAACTGTGGAAATCGGCTGATTAGCATTGCAGCCTCTATATTGGACGTCACAATGACATTGGCACGGTTTGCCAGTAACTCCTGATAAGATTTTCCGCTCTCAATGACCTGCTGCCTGGCCCTGGGAAAGAATTCTTTTACCATGGTTTCCTCAACAGCCCCCCGACGGGAAGCCACCGTTACCGATGAAGAGTTAAAATCGGCCCAATAGCGAAAGCGATTCTGGTTCGTTTTCTGCGTCACCGGCACAAACGCAAGGTAATAATAAGGCTGGCTGTAGCCGACTACCTTTGCCCTACTGATATTGAGCGCCGCACTGCCGGTCAAGTCGTATTTTTCCGTAACAATTCCGCTGACCAAGGCTTTCCAGTCCGTGGCCACGTATTCAACAGTCACACCGAGATCCTTGGCCAGCTCAGTCGTTATATCAATGTCGTATCCCTTGTAGAAATTTGTCGCAGGATCCCTCATGGTCATTGGCCCCCAGTCGCCGGTAGTTCCAACCCGGAGCACTCCCCTGTCCATGACTTTCTGTAATCGGCTCGATGCCGCATGAACCTGGCTGACACACACCAGAAACAGTGCTAAAGACAGCAGCAACCTAAAAGATAAGGTGAATCGCATCGGACACCTCCGGAAACAACAGAACACGCTTACTCAGCATTGAAATAAAGATAGCAGTGTCTGTGTGATCATTTTCATCTGAGGACAGAATAATTGTGTGTCAAAATTGAAAGTTTCTGTATTTTTTTGTGATTAACCAACAATGCCAATACGTTGTCTTATTTATGAGAAATTGTACGTAAAAAAACTGCATTGTTTCGCAATGCAGTAAACACAATGAAGGAATTCATACAGAAGTGTTTATATTTTCAGACACACTAATAAACACGCCAATAACAGGTTAATTGTGATTTAAGTTATGCTTCCTCATTCTGAATTCACCCGGTGAGCATCCCATGTGCTTTTTAAAAACACGGGAGAAATAAGACACATCCTTGAAGCCTGAAGAATTAGCGATCTGAGAAATTTTCTCGCGATCAGAGCTTAATAATCCACACGCCAGATCCAGCCGTTTCTTTATGATGTACTGTTTCAGCGTGACGCCCATAATGCTATGGAATAAACGAGAGAAATAGGTCGGTGAGTAATGGCAAGCACTCGCCAGTTCTTCCTCGCGCAGTGGAGAGCTCAGGTTTTCATCAATAATTTTCAGTGCTGGCCGGATTGAAAGCTCACGACTTTCGAAACCAGGCTCAGATTCATTTTCAATATTATGTGTATGCAGTCTGCTAAAACACTCCTCCAGCTCTTGCCTGCTGGCATTGGCAGCCAGCACATCTTCCCCACCGGCTCTTAATACATTAAGTGCCAGACTCCCATCCAGGTTATGGTATACGACAACAACCTTTGCGGCTGGGAAACGATTTTTCACTGCACGCAGCAGCTCAAATCCTTCCGATGTCGAATCAATCACTTCAAGAAAAATCAGCTCTTGCCCCGTCATTGATGACAATAACTCGTAAGGAGAAATCTCAATGACCTTGTGCGAAAGCTTCAAATTTTCTTTCGCTTCAACCTGCTTGTCATGATGACTGCTGCTAACCCAAATCACATATTCACCTTAAACTGCTAGTGTCATATTCCCATGCCCTTATGATCAAGTGCATGGATGGCGGTTGACACTCCTTGTCGATGAATAAAAATGTACTGATAAGAATTCGTATGAATATCAGGGCAAAAATGTATTTACTTATAATAATTAACGATCAATAAACTAAATAAATCCAGCCATCCATGTTTGTTTCAAATATAAGCAACAATGAATAAAAACTCTGCTACCTATAAGACTTCAATAAGTTGAACAAGTTCCAATGGCGATTTTGTGTGGTTTATTATTACTTAGGATTATATAGGTGCATTTTTTATCACAAAGAAATCTAACTTTTTGACATTCCATCTTTGTCGCAAAAAAAGTCTCTATGACAAAAATGTCTGACATAAAGGTGTATAAACATGGCCTTTTGACATCTAAAATACTGTTATTTCAGCCGTATGTTCTTCACTTTTATAGTATGAGCGACATCAATTACTTCACGGTACCCGATAACTGTTTATAGAGCTCAAAGCTGCTATCTTCCAGCCAGCACTCAACGATCAAGCCATCTTCTAGCCGGAACTGGATCATACCTGTCATTTGTATCGTCTGTTTTTTACCCGGTAAATTGAACCACCCGCCATGATATTGAGCCTGGCAGCGATATCTGACCACTGTCAGTGGCGGCTGGCTAATGACATCTGAGATCGAGAAAGCGACAGACTTAAATTTTTGCCGCCATAACAACAGATATGAAAGGTAGCTTTCATGAGACAGTGGGTGCCGGCGACCGCCCGGCAAGTGAAAAACAAAAGGATCAGAGACATACTCAGCGAGTCTGGAGCTACTCGCATTGGCCCAGATATCCAGGAACCAGGCATCAATCCAATCCTCCCTTGCCATGACAGATATCACCTCACTACTTCAGACACAAACAACCCCTGATACAAGAAAACAAGCCCATCTTCATTGCAAAGATGCAGCAACATTAACTTAACGCCAATTTATCCCAGGCCCTCATCAAATCCTATACCGGAATGTGAAACAAACAAATAACTTCGCTCAATGTCAAATTTATCAATTGCCTTGTATCTTATGAGCAATCATGGATATCTGATCTGCCATTTCTTGCGTTCTACATGGTATTAATCAGGCTAGTGTTTGTTGTCGTGGTATCGGCAGCATCGGATACAAATGGTTCGGCCTGCTTGAGATAGAAGCGAGCTTGCTCGTTGTTCCCAACCAGATAATAGTTATGCGCGATTGCGCCCAGCAACTCAATCAGGGCTGTTTTATCATGATATTTACTGGCCTGCCGCAACATAGACTGGAAAATCACTATGCTTGTTTCTGGCGTATTCGACGCCATGATTTGGGATAAATCAGGCCTTATCGTTTGTAGGGGCGTTGCGCAGAACGTATTACTGCTGGCTGCAAGCACAGTGCCGGAACCACATATCATAGACACAATAAACACAAACTGACGGATGAAAGACATCATAACCACTTGGCTCCCTATGCTGAATCAAAGCCATCATTACCATGTGTTATCACGCCATACGAAGACTTACCTCCCGGCATGGTAATAAACTCTCATCATTGCGTAATATCTTCACCTCGTTACCTGACATTTTGTCTGCCTGGTAACATTCTTCAGTTATCAATTGATGTCGAACTTGGGAAGCACTGCCTGATAAAACGATAAACTGGGAATATAAGTATGGTGACTTAATTTTTTGCCGACAGCGACAAATTCATAACCCAGTTCCTGAGAAGCTCTTTGATTCCACTCACCTTCCGCAAACACTATCCGTCGTTTAAATGTCATTCCCGTATCCTGCTTCGCTCTGAATGCAGCAAGCGCCATAATTTCCGTTCTGCTGGCAGCGTCTGACGACGAGGCAAAGGTCATTCTACTTGCATCTATTCCCGCCGCTTTCAATTTCAGACGGCTTACCGCCGCCCATCCGCCACTGGTGATCGCAACATGCGTATCGTCCCGGACAGCCATTTGCTCAAGAAACTCTCTGGCGCCTTTACTGAGCACAAACTCTTGAGGGACCGCATGCAGCCTGGCAGTAAGATTTTCCAGATACTTTTGCTCCACCTGACGGTGAACAATTGAGCGACTTGAAAGCACAGGATACTGATAAAGGATCTCATCTAACATTGCCGAATCCGTCACCACTCGCTCTTGATAGCGCGATTTATCCAAAGTGATGTGGAGAACGGCTTCGACGGCTTGCTGAAAACACATCATATCCATTTCCCTTGCATTCACCAAAGCACCATCCACATCCACTAACAACAGATTCATCCCTATACCTTCATTAATTTTTATCATCAGTGATAATGCCGTACAGAATGGAGATGTAAACAAAATGTTTCAATAAATGATTTGTTAAAAATGATCATTTTTTGCGTAATCTCAAAATCTTACCGCTCATTCCTATGCATCAAAATCTTTTGTTGTTCAGAAATTGATAACAAAACGCAACTTACCTCAAAAACTTAACACTGTGATTTCTTAGCGAATTTGCCGATTCTTTCCCACAATTACTCAGTTCGCTGAGTAAATCCGGTGAACAGCATGTGAGCATAAATGACTATAAAAGGAAAATGTGATGAAAACCTCAACTGACCGTCGGCGCTTTCTGCGCCTGACTATGGCAGGCATCATAGGCATCACACTGGGTGATCAGATCCTGCAGCGTAAAGCGCTGGCCAGTGAAGAACTGCCACATCTGGCAGAAGATGATGCTCAGGCAACTGCCTTGCAATACACACATAAGTCGCCTCATGAAGAGAATCATTGCGGTAACTGTATGCTGATACAAGGTGATGAAGGTGATGAATGGAGACCCTGCTCAATCTTCCCCGGTAAAGCGGTGAACGTAAATGGCTGGTGCTCTGCCTGGACGGCCAAACCTGCTTAATGGATGACATAGCCCGTAGTCACTGCGGGCTTTTTACCCTCAGAAAAACACGGAAACACTGCTTGCAGGTGATAAAGTTCGATAAGAATGGAGGCGCGTCCCGGAGTCGAACCGAGGTCCACGGATTTGCAATCCGCTGCATAGCCACTCTGCCAACGCGCCTTAATGGATCTTGTCTCAGAAGACGAAGCGCATTATCCAAATCCTGATGAGAAGTACAAGCCTTTTCTGACTGAAATCACTTAACTGATTACTTTTCCGGCCAACTGTCATTTTCAGCTAGAAGTCAGCTAAAAAACAGCCCAATTCTTCCGTTATGATTCACACGCTCAACCTGAGTGGCAAACGTCTGCTCAAGCCGTTCATTCGACATCACCTCTTCAGGTTTTCCCTTTGCAACACAACTTCCCCCTTTCAGCAGGATGACACTGTCTGCAAATTGCAGCGCCCGGTTCAGGTCATGGTTCGCCATAACGACAGCAATACCTTGTCCGGCCATAAAATGCAGCAGTCGGTATAAAGAGACTTCCTGCCCGATATCGAGCGCTGTTGCCGGTTCATCAAGCAATAGCAGACAACCATCCGGGTTCAGTCCCGGCCAGACCTGCAAACACGCAGCCGCTAATCTGACCCGCTGCCATTCGCCTCCGGACAGTTGCTGAATATGGCGATCCAGTTTGTCATCGATTGAAAGCCACTGACTGACAGCCTGAATAGCCTGGTTAACCTTCTCGACGTTTGCTTCCGGAATCGCGGATACCGCTAACTGCAAAAAATGATAAACACCAACGGCAAAACCCGGTTTATCCTGTTGCGACAAATAACTGCGGTAACGGGCCATGTCGCGAAGATCCATCTCCGACAGGCACTGCCCTGCCAGTGTTACCTTGCCTGCACCTTGAAACAGCCCGGACAGGCATTGAATAGCTGTACTTTTCCCGCTACCGTTAGGGCCAATCAGATGCACCACTTCACCTCGCTTTACCGAGAAACTGACCGGCAGTAATCGCCGGGCTAGCGCTATATTTTCAGCCTGTAATACACAAGCCAGATCTGAACGGATCACCATCAGCTTACTCCACTTGCGAACGCAACAGCATCCAGATAAACACAGGGGCGCCCAATGTCGTGGTCACAACGCCCACAGGCAATTCTGCAGCAGGCAAGAGTACCCGCGCCAATACATCCGCAACCGCCAGCAGTAACGCCCCGAAACAGGCAGAAAGCGGTAGCAGGTATCTATTCTCCGCCCCCAACGCCAAACGCAATAAGTGGGGAATCACCAGGCCGATAAAGCCAATCACACCTGCCATAGCGACTGATGTTCCCACTAACAGGGCGATAATCAATATCAATCGCCAACGCAGTGCAGCAACATCCAGCCCCAACTGTCGTGCATGGGTTTCACCCAGCATCAGGATATCCAGTTGCCGGCCACGGGAGCATAGCCAGATTAATGCGGGAAGCAGAATGATCAGCACGCTAAGCTGCGCCCAGGAAACACCGGCAACACTTCCCATCAGCCAGTACATCAGCTGTCTGAGATTCAGATCGTCACTGAAATAAAACGCCCAGGTCACAACCGCCCCGGACAAAATACCCAGTGCAACGCCTATGAGCAGTAAACGCGCGGTTGACACCCTTCGGATACGGGCAAGACCAACGAGCAGTAAAGTAAAGAGCAGTGCGCCCGCCATGGCAACCAACATCGTCAGCCAGGGACTCGGCACCGAGGGAAGAAAAAACAGTAAGAGAACAAGTGCCAGGCTAGCCCCACCCGAAATACCCAGCACACCGGGCTCCGCCAGCGGATTGCCCAATAACACCTGCAACACAGCACCAGAGGCTGCCAGCGCAGCCCCAATTGCCATGGCGGCCACTAACCTTGGCATTCTGAGCTGCCATAACAATTGCTTCTCAAGCTCGCCAAATGGCTGCCAGGGTTTCAGCCAGATTTCGCCCACCGACAATGAAAACAGACCGCAGCTGATGAGCAAAATCGCAACAAGCCAAAAGCTCACTTTCCATTTATGGCGACGCTGTTGAAGGATACGGTCTAAGTGCATGATGTCGTGTGTTTTCGTCAGTGGGAACCAAAGGGGAAACATACAGGGTCTTTGAAAAAATGAAAAGCAAGCCAGATAAATTGGCTTGCTTTCAAAAGTATTTACACTGCAGCTGCTGATTATCTGACTGTTTTCAGTCCGTCTGAGCTTTAGCGCTTAGAACTTAGCAACGACCTGATCAGTCAGATCAACGTCTGATTGCTTGACCAGCAAACAAGCCCGTTGTCCCAACGCCACATTGGGGTTAGGGAAAACGACAGACTCTCCCCCTTTGGCAGCCACGTATTCTTCACCGTTATCGCTCCCCAGCACCGCACCTTCTTCAAAGTAGGTAAAGTTAGCCTGATTTGCCGGAAAGGTGAAAGCGAACTGATCTGTATGCTTAGTAAGAGTACGGGTTACCCGATACACACACACTTGTTTGTCGCCCTGATAGTCTGGCAGTGATTGTTGTGAAACGAGTGCGAGCATCGCCTGATTAAAGGTATCTAGCCGCTCTAAGTCGTTCTCACCCAGCCGTGCTACCTTGCCCAGCTCCATCGTCAGTGCCTGCGCGCCATAGTTCTGAGCACTGTACCAGCTGAATGTTGGTGCCGCGGAACCAGAGAGCATCATTGCCTCGATCTCACCGTGATGCAGAAAATTAAACAGCGCTAAACCACGGGTTTTATGTTCACTAAAAGGGCTGACCGCAAAGGTGTAGTGCTGTGAGTCACGGATGGCACTATGCAGATCCAAATGCCAGCGTTCGGCATTCTTTAAAGGCGAGTTCTGGAAGAATGCATCAACTGAGCACTGAAGTAAGTTGGCGCGACTACAATCAACATTCTTTTCATCATTGATACCGCCAAATAGCCGATTCATATTCTCATCAATAAAGCGGGTATGTGCATTAATGGCTTCTGGGTGACCGATGATCAGCAGTAAACGATGTTCAGGCATTAGATCGCCAAGCAGGATTTTTTTCACTAACTGCTGTAGCAGTTCAATCGGGCCGGTTTCATCACCGTGTACCCCAGATGAAATGACGATGTCTTTACTGGCAGCGGATAATCCAGGCGGAATAACGGTTAAAACACCGCGCGCCGTTAACTGACACAATACACCATTTTCTAACTGCCATTCCCCCGCCTCAAACGGCAAAGATAAATCCAGAGTCGCAGAAAGAAACTCCCCGTTTTGCACTGCCTTTAACAAAGCCATTATACCTCCTCGTCCTTGTAACAGGCATGTTCTTACAGGCGAATTCATGATTGCACAAATAACAACCAATAAAGAACACTAAAAGATGAAAGAAAATCAGTGAAATAAACTGCTTTTACTATACATCCTGGCTACATAGTTTCAACACTATATTGATGACTGCAGGCAAGAATGAGACCAGGGTATGCACTTTTTAATGCTGATAATGAAAAACCCAAGTAAACAATTCGCTTACTTGGGTTTCTTGTAGGCTCAAACCACTTATTTTTCGATTTTGATATTCTCAACGCGTGCTTTAAGCTTCTGACCAGGGCGAAAGGTCACCACTCGCCGTGCCGAGATTGGAATATCTTCACCGGTTTTAGGATTTCGTCCAGGTCGCTCGTTTTTGTCGCGCAGATCAAAATTACCAAAACCGGATAATTTAACCTGTTCACCACACTCAAGTGCCTTTCTGATCTCCTCGAAGAAGACTTCCACCGTATCCTTGGCGTCCCGTTTGCTTAGTCCGACATTCTCAAACAGGTTCTCAGCCAACTCGGCTTTTGTGAGCGCCATAGATAACTCCCTCAAGACTATGTTGAACGAATAGTAAACATATCAGTTATGCTTACTGCGAATACTTCATGCGTAGCCAGGCTGCCCACCCATGCACTAAAGTGCATTAGTGCCTTCACATCAGCGGCTGACCTTAACTAGAGACAAGTTTATGCCAACTAGCTGATTTCCGCCAACTTTTTTAGGTAAACTTACCGTAAAATGATTGATTCTTATATTCCAGACAAGCATGCACACATGCACCTGGTTGTGCTTACGCTTGTCGATCAGCAACAATAAAAACCAAAATTAAAGTCAGTTGCAGTCAATAAAACCACAAAACTGAATTGCACAGAGAATTTTTACTATTTATCAAAATCTTAGCCCTAACTGAAAAAAAATCAAAAAAAAGCAGCCCTATCGGCTGCTTTTTCATCAATTATCAAATAATAACAGTGAGTTAATCGCGAAGCGCTGCACCAAACTGATCGCCCAGAACCGCAACAATCGACTCTACAGCACCATTAATATCCGTTTCTTCCAGTGTTCGGTCAGCAGATTGAAGGTGTAAAGCAATCGCCAGACTCTTCTGGCCATCCTCAACACCTTTACCTCGGTAAACATCGAACAGGTTCACATCAGTAAGTAGCTCGCCACCATGCGCCTGGCAAACCTGCAACACATCACCAGCAGCAACCTCTTCTGAAACCACTACCGCGATGTCACGACGGTTCGCCGGAAACTTAGACACGGCTTTAGCCTGAGGAATCGCACGACTTGCGATAGCATTCCACTCAACTTCAAACACAACGGTACGTCCGTTCAGGTCGAACTTGCGTTCCAGCTCAGGATGAACCGTGCCGATAAAGCCAACTTCCTTACCATCTGCGACGATAACCGCTGACTGTCCCGGATGAAGAGCCGGGTGTTTAGCTGGGGTAAATGTCAACGCAGTACCTTTGCCAGTCAGTTCCAGAACCGCTTCCAAATCACCTTTCAGATCGAAGAAATCAACGGTGTTTGTCGCGATATCCCAATGCTCTTCACTGCGTGCACCGGCAATCACACCAGCCAGCATGGTTTCCTGACGAATACCATTTTCAGCAGCTGCATCAGGAACAAAACGCATGCCAGATTCGAACAGACGCACACGAGGCTGCTGACGCTTCTGGTTGAAGGCAACTGTGTTCAGCAGACCCGGCCACAGGCTCAGGCGCATTGCCGACATTTCAGCAGAAATCGGATGCGGCAGAATGATCGCGTCCGCATCCGGCACGATCAGCTTCTGCTGTTCTGGCTCAACAAAGCTATAAGTAATCGCTTCATGATAACCACGGTCAACCAGCAGATCGCGAACACGTTTCAGTGGCAGGTTGGCTTCCTGGTGCAGGTTCATGCTCAACGCAGCAACCGGCGACTGTGCAGGAATATTGTTATAACCGTAAATACGGCCAACTTCTTCTACCAGATCTTCTTCGATGGCCAGGTCAAAACGCCAGCTTGGTGCAACTGCACGCCAGCCAGTGTCAGTAGGTTCGACCATACAGCCAAGGCGGCTCAGAATCTCAACGACGTCTTCATCAGAGACGAAGTGACCCAGCAGGTTGTCTAACTTACTGCGGCGCAGTACGATGCTGTTTTGCTGAGGCAGGTGTTGTTCAGATTCAGCTTCTACAATTGGCGCAACGTCACCACCGCAAATATCAACCAGCAAGGCAGTAGCACGTTCCATTGCTTTGGTTTGCAGGCCAGCATCCACGCCACGCTCAAAGCGATGAGACGAATCGGTATGCAAACCGTAGCTGCGAGCACGACCACGAATGGCATCCGGCATGAAAAACGCACACTCCAGAAGCACATCTTTGGTGTTTTCGCTGACACCTGAGTGCTCACCACCGAAGATTCCCGCCATAGCCAGTGCTTTTGACTGATCGGCAATCACCAGTGTGTCACTGTTCAGTTCCGCTTCAGTGCCGTCCAGCAGGGTCAGTTTCTCACCCTGCTCTGCCATACGAACAATAATGCCGCCGTCGATCTGGCTCAGATCGAACGCATGCATTGGCTGCCCCAGTTCCAGCATCACATAGTTGGTAATATCAACGATTGGGTCGATAGAGCGAACACCGCAACGACGCAGTTTTTCCTGCAGCCACAACGGAGATTCCGCTTTCACGTTCACATTGCGGACGATACGTCCCTGATAGCGCGGACACGCTTCCGGCGCTTTCACTTCGATAGAGATTTTATCGTCAATGGCCGGAGCAACAGCCTCAAAGGATGGCGGTGTCACTTCAGCACGGTTTAATACGCCAACTTCGCGCGCCAGGCCCGCAATGCTCAGGCAATCAGCACGGTTTGGTGTCAGATCGACATCAATGATGACATCGTTCAGGCTCAGGAATTCGCGGAAATCTGTACCAATCACAGCACTTTCCGGCAGTTCCATAATGCCATCTGAATCCACATCAATGCCTAACTCAGTGAAAGAACACAGCATGCCATGGGAAGGCTGACCACGTAGTTTGGCTTTTTTGATTTTAAAATCGCCAGGCAAAACAGCGCCCACAGTTGCCACAGCAACTTTCAGACCCTGACGACAATTTGGCGCACCGCAGACGATGTCCAGCAGCTCTTCTTCACCCACATCAACTTTGGTCACACGCAGTTTGTCTGCATCCGGGTGCTGACCGCATTCAACAACCTGACCGACTTTAACACCGCTAAAGCTGCCTGCGACAGGTTCAATACCGTCAACTTCCAGGCCCGCCATGGTGATCTGGTGAGCTAGTTCTTCGCTGTTGTTAGCAGGATTGACCCACTCGCGTAGCCAAGATTCAGAAAATTTCATAATTTGCTAGCCCCTAATGCTTACTTGAACTGTTTCAGGAAACGAAGATCGTTTTCGAAGAATGCACGCAGGTCATTCACGCCGTAACGCAGCATGGTCAGACGCTCGACACCCATACCAAATGCGAAACCTGAATATTTCTCAGGATCGATATTAACGGCACGCAGTACATTAGGGTGAACCATTCCGCAACCCAACACTTCCAGCCATTTCCCGCCTTTACGGCGTACATCCACTTCAGCTGAAGGCTCAGTAAACGGGAAGTATGAAGGACGGAAACGAATCTCCAGATCTTCTTCAAAGAAGTTATGCAAGAATTCGTGCAGGATGCCTTTCAGCTGTGCGAAGTTGACGTTTTCATCAACCAGCATACCTTCAACCTGATGGAACATTGGGGTATGGGTCTGATCGTAATCGTTACGGTACACACGGCCTGGCGCAATAAAACGCAGCGGCGGCTGGCTGGCTTCCATGGTACGAATCTGTACACCAGAAGTGTGCGTACGCAGCATCAGCTCAGGATTAAAGAAGAAAGTATCGTGATCGGTACGAGCCGGGTGATCTTTGGCAATGTTCAAAGCATCAAAGTTATGGAAACCGTCTTCGATCTCTGGGCCGGACTCAACGGTAAAGCCAAGTTCACCAAAGAAGCTTTCGATACGCTCAATAGTACGGGTTACCGGGTGCAGACCACCATTTTCAATACGACGGCCAGGCAAGGTCACGTCGATGGTTTCTGCGGCCAGCTTGGTTTCAAGCTCGGCACGTTGCAGTGCGTCTTTACGAGCGGCAATTGCCTGCTGAACAGCTTGCTTTGCCAGGTTAATCTGCTGCCCGGCTTCGCGACGCTCTTCAGGTGGCAACTTACCCAGGCTTTGCAGTTGAAGGGTCAGTTCACCCTTCTTACCCATATAATGGACACGGACTTCGTCCAGAGCAGCGACTGAGTCAGCCTGCTCAATTGCTGCCGTTGCGTTGGCAATAATCTCTTCTAGATGTTGCATCGTTTCCTCATCCACACACTGGTGGCGTCCTTCAGGGAGATAAATTCGCGTAACGATACATATTAAAGAAAGCTGGTGCTAAATCCAAACTCAATCGCCACTTAGCTGTGTATTTGCTAAAAAATTTTCCAGAAAAATAGTCCGGAACAAGGCAAGAAAGCATTTTTGCACCTTTCGGCCAGTAAGAAGGCTCAGGCTTACGCCGCTCACCTTGCAGGACGCTCAGAACACCCGTTACCGTAACTGCAGTCACTTAAGCTTTTGTAACGTACATTTTTTCGCGCAGTAATTGTCATATCACTCTGAAAATCGCTTTTTTCTTCTTTCTCTGATCTGCAAGAACAATATACCTCCATAAAATTATGTTTTTACTCAATATGTTTTCTGCACACTCAAAGGAACCATGATGAAAAAATGCACACCCGCTATATTATCACTACTGGTAATCAGCTCACTTGTTGTTGCTGACACACGTTTTTACCCCGCTACTCAGTCAAGCCCGATTGAAACATCCAAAACGCCCATGTTTATTGCTTTAGGGTTTGATGACAATGTTGAGGCTGAGGGGTTGAACTGGGTTAGTGAACTGCTCAGTCACAGTAAGAACCCACAAGGGCTTGATGCGTATGCCGCGACCACGCTGACGGCCAGTTTTTTCATGCACTGCCAGCCTGCCCGACAGCAACCTGAGATCATCGATCTATGGCGGAAACTGAACACTGACGGTCATGACATCGCAAGCCACACAGAAACCCACCCTGACGATAAGATAAACTACAACCCTTTTGAATCCTGGATGACGGCTGAGCAGTGGCAGCAGGAAGTGGCGCTTTGTAATGAGTTTCTGACGCAACCTGTCGAACAAGGCGGTGTCGGTGCCCCGGCGGTTGCCGGATTTCGGGCGCCCTTTTTAACATTCAACGACAACACGCTGGATGCCCTTACCACAAATGCCATCCAGTATGATGTCAGCTTCCCGGCGGGTATTACCACAGAGGAAAATGGCACCAACAACTACTGGCCACATACGCTCGATCAAGGTAGTCCGTCGCAATCAGTTGCACAGCAAGGCGGTTGGAAGCCGGCCGTGAAAAATATGCCAGGGCTCTGGGAAGTTCCGTTGCAAGCGCTGATAGTTCCAACAGATGAAGAGGCCGCAGAGTACGGACTCACCTATTCGCTCAACGACAAAATTGCCAGCCGTGTCCCTTACTATGACCCGTCAGCACGCAAGGCCGACAACTTCGACTGGAACCTCTATACCACGCCGGCCTGGGGCGGTTACGGACTGAACGCTGCCGATGTACTCACCTTGTACAAATACAATCTCGACCTGCATTTATCCGGCAATCGTGCGCCACTGGTATTGGGTCTACACTCTGCTTTTTACGGCAAAATAAATGGTGAAGAACATTTCGGGATGCCTGAAACCAGCGTCGCCGACCGGCAGGCGGTGCTGAAGCAATTCATTGAATACGCGTTGTCGAAACAGCAGGTGCGTTTTGTTTCGCATCGTCAGCTTGTCGAGTGGATGCAAAACCCTTCACCAGTTCTGACTTGTGAGCAGGCTATCTGGTCAGCACACACAACATACCGGTCAGGTGATATCGTTCAATTCAATGGGAAGTACTGGAAAGCAAAATGGTGGACCGTTCAAGAGATTCCCGGCAACACAGCCGACGGTCCGTGGCAAGCACAAACTGGCTGTAACGGTTAACTGACTCAAGTGATCCTGGGAAGGCTTGTTAATATTGAAACGAAAAAAAGGAGAGCCTAGGCTCTCCTTATTTCATCAAACTGAACTGAAATTACAGTGCAGCTTTCGCTTTTTCAACCAGAACGGTGAAAGTCGCTTTGTCGAAAACAGCGATATCAGCCAGGATCTTACGATCGATTTCGATAGATGCTTTCTTCAGACCATTGATGAAGGTGCTGTAGGTCATGTCGTTTTGACGTGCCGCAGCATTGATACGTGCAATCCACAGTTGACGGAAAGTACGTTTCTTGTTGCGACGGTCACGGTAAGCGTATTGACCGGCTTTAGTAACTGCTTGGAAAGCTACACGATATACACGTGAACGTGCACCGTAGTAACCTTTAGCTTGTTTAAGAACTTTTTTGTGACGTGCACGCGCTTGTACACCACGTTTTACGCGAGGCATAGGAAACTCCTAACTAAATAAATACGATAACTAAAAACGATTAAGCGAACGGAAGCATACGTGCTACTGCTGCTACTTCACATGCAGGAAGCAGAGAGTTTGGACGTAGCTGACGCTTGTTCTTAGTAGTACGCTTAGTCAGAATGTGACGCTTGGTCGCACGCTTGTACTTAAAACCACCAGCAGTTTTCTTGAAACGCTTAGCAGCACCTTTGTTGGATTTCATCTTAGGCATGATGAGACTCCGCATTGTTGATAGTTAATAACATAGTAATCAGGCGAACAAAAAGCGCTGCACTGAGCAGCGCTTTTGCTACTTGAAGGCCTGAATTACTTCTTCTTAGGGGCAAGCATCATGGTCATTTGGCGACCTTCGACACGGCTAGGGAAGCTCTCGACGACAGCGATGTCGACCAGTTCATCCTTAATACGGTTCAGAAGATCGATACCCAGACCTTGGTGGGCCATTTCACGACCGCGGAAACGCAGTGTGACTTTACCCTTGTTGCCCTCTTCTAAAAAGCGAATCAGGTTGCGCAGTTTTACCTGATAGTCGCCTTCATCTGTACCAGGACGGAATTTAACTTCCTTAACCTGGATTTGTTTTTGCTTTTTCTTTTGCTCTTTAGCAGCCTTGCTCTTTTCGAACAGGTACTTGCCATAGTCCATCACTCGACAGACTGGTGGCTCGGCATTAGGGCTGATTTCAACCAGATCGACACCAGCTTCATTCGCTGCACTAATTGCTTCTTCAATAGAAACAACACCGATAGACTCACCATCGATACCAGTTAAACGAACTTCGCGTACGCCACGGATTTCGCCATTGATACGGTGTGCGTTTTGCTTAACTGGTGCTTGAGTTCTTTTTCCGCCTTTAATACCTTATTCCTCCAAAACATTGAGCTTGCGACTGCTAATCTCTTGTTGCATGTACGCAACAAAGTCATCAATCTTAAATTTACCCAAATCGTTACCCTTGCGAGTACGGACCGCAACCTCACCTGCTTCGACTTCTTTGTCACCGCAGACAAGCATATACGGAACTCGCTTTAAAGTATGTTCGCGGATTTTAAAGCCAATTTTCTCATTTCTCAAGTCCGCGTTGACTCGGATTCCACTTTTTTGCAGTTTTTCTACAACTTCGCGAACATATTCTGACTGGCTGTCAGTAATATTCATGACAACTGCTTGTTGTGGCGCCAACCAGGTCGGGAAATAACCCGCGTATTCTTCGATGAGGATACCGATGAAACGTTCGAGGGAGCCAAGAATGGCGCGGTGAATCATAACTGGCGTGTGACGCTCATTATCTTCACCGACATAAGTCGCACCCAGACGCTCAGGCAGAGCAAAGTCTAGCTGAACTGTACCGCACTGCCAAGCACGATCTAAACAATCATGCAAAGTAAATTCAATTTTAGGGCCGTAGAACGCTCCCTCACCTTCCTGAATATCATAAGGAATGTTCATTGATTCCAGTGCGATTTTCAGGTCAGACTCGGCTTTATCCCACATTTCATCGGAACCCACACGCTTCTCAGGGCGTGTCGACAACTTCACCACAATATTGTTGAAGCCGAAGGTTTCATAGGTGTCGTAAACCATCTTAATACAAGAAGTGACTTCTTCCTGCACTTGGTTTTCCGTACAGAAAATGTGCGCATCATCCTGAGTAAAACCACGAACACGCATCAGACCATGCAGTGCGCCTGACGGTTCGTTTCGATGACAACTGCCGAACTCGGCCATACGTAATGGCAAATCACGGTATGATTTCAGACCCTGATTAAAGATCTGAACGTGCCCCGGACAGTTCATAGGCTTAATCGCATACTCACGCTTTTCAGATTCAGTCGTGAACATGTTTTCTGCGTACTTGTCCCAGTGACCAGAGCGTTCCCACAGAACGCGGTCCATCATCAGCGGACCTTTCACTTCCTGGTAATCATACTCAGTCAGCTTGTCACGGACGAAAACTTCCAGCTCACGGAACACAGTCCAGCCGTTGTGATGCCAGAACACCATACCCGGCGCTTCTTGCTGCATATGATACAGATCAAGCTGCTTACCCAGTTTACGGTGGTCACGCTTCGCCGCTTCTTCCAGACGCGTCAGGTGCGCTTTCAGTGCTTTCTTATCATGGAAGGCTGTGCCGTAAATACGCTGCAACATCTTGTTATCGCTGTTACCACGCCAGTAAGCGCCAGCCACATTCAGCAGTTTGAAATGCTGGCAGAAGCCCATGTTCGGCACGTGCGGGCCACGGCACATGTCGATGTATTCTTCGTGATGGTACAAACCCGGACGATCATCGCGAGAGACATTCTCATCCAGGATTTCCATTTTGTACGGTTCGCCGCGAGACTCAAAGGTATCACGTGCTTCCTGCCAGCTGACTTTCTTCTTGATAACGTCGTACTTGGTTTTCGCCAGCTCGACCATGCGCTTTTCGATCTTTTCCAGATCGTCAGCCGTCAATGGTTGCTCCAGATCGACGTCATAATAGAAACCGGAATCAATCGTCGGACCGATCGCCATTTTCACATCCGGGTACAATTGCTTGATCGCATGACCCAAAAGGTGAGCACAAGAGTGACGAACGATCTCCAGACCGTCTTCATCTTTTGCGGTGATGATTTCGAGTTTTGCGTCGTTTTCAATCACATCACAGGCATCAACGCGAACACCGTCAACACGACCGGCAATACAGGCTTTCGCCAGGCCAGGGCCGATAGACAGCGCCACATCGAGAGTTGAAACCGGGTTATCAAACTGACGCTGACTGCCGTCAGGAAGAGTAATTACAGGCATTCATTGATCCTTTGTTCAGTGGTGCCACATACCAAGTAGCACATGCAATTTCGTATTTTACCGCCTGCCAAGGTGCAGTACGGTGATGAGATAGTGTCTGTTTCGGTGTGAATTTTGGTACAAATCAAAATTGCTGACCCCAGACAGAAGGCGAATTGTAATGGATTGACTCACAAAACTAAAGATAGAAAAGCCAGTTACCTGTGAGCCACTTGCAAAATAAGGGAAAAGTTGCTTTCATTTGTATAGGCAATTTATAGTCATTAATGACGCAGAGACAACACCATGGCAAGCGCACCGCGTTATCAGCAAATCAAAGAGTATCTCGACCAGAAAATCCAGAGCCGTGAATGGCCACCCGGATATAAGATCCCCACCGAAATTGAGCTGTCAGAGCAGTTTGAAGTCAGTCGGATGACGGCCAATAAAGCTATCAAAGAACTGGTTAATGAAGGATTTCTGGAACGCACACCCCGTTTAGGCACTTTTGTCTGCAATAAAAAAGCCGAGTCTCCTTTGATGGAAATTCGGAACATTGCAACGGAAGTCACGAGCCGGGGCCATCAGTACTCCAGTAAAGTGATTACACAGCAACAGGTCAAAGCCCGTGATGAAATTGCATTACGCTTAGGCGTACGGCATGACACAACTGTGTATTTCACTCAAATCGTCCATTACGAAAATAAAGTGCCGATTCAACTGGAAGAACGCTGGGTGAATCCTCACTTTGCCCCCGATTATATCCAGCAGGATTTCACGACTCAGACACCCAATGAGTATCTGATGCAGACATGCCCGCTCAGTGATATTGAGCATACTGTCGAAGCCATTCTGCCTCCTTCACATATCAGCGAGTTACTTGAAATGGAGATCGAGTCGCCATGCTTATTGCTCAATCGCCGTACCTGGAGTAACACCAATCTCATCAGTACAGCTTTGCTGTACCACCCCGGCGATAAATACAAACTCAGCTCCAGAACCCGCGTCATTTAACCCTGGTTCGTCTTCAGGCACTTTAAGCCTCGTTGTTTTTTTAGCTATCATATTGATTAGCAAGCCTGATCACTCAGTGGTCAGGCTTTTGTATACTGCATCGTCTGCGCTTGGTACTTCCCTCTCCCGCTGCTAAATACGCTACTGTTAATAGAATCCTTCAACATTGATCACATTTTAATTACATCGCATCTTGAGTTTTATCTGAATTCGGACTTTAATTTGTATATACATATTAAGCAACCAGAGAGAAACTGCTCGCTATGGAACGTATTCTGACCAATCTCAAACTCGTCACCATGGAACCGGAACACGGTTATCAGATCATCGATAACGCCATGGTGATTATCCGTCAGGGTAAGATTAGCTACGCCGGTCCGCAGCAGGCAAACTGGCAGGACACAGTCGACAGCCAGGCAGACATTGTGGATTGCAAGCAGGCTATGGTCACGCCGGGTCTGATCGACTGCCATACTCATCTGGTGTTTGCGGGCAATCGTGCTAACGAATTTGAACAGCGTCTGAACGGTGTGCCTTACGAAGATATCGCCAAGGCCGGTGGTGGCATTTTGTCGACAGTCAGAGCCACGCGCGCAGCCACCGAAGATGAATTGTTTGCATTAGCTTCAGAGCGTCTGGCAGGCCTAAAGCGTGACGGTGTCACGACTATCGAAATAAAATCCGGCTATGGTCTGACTACCGAAGATGAGCTGAAAATGCTGCGGGTTGCCCGCCGTATTGGCGAGCAGGCCGATATCAAAGTTTCTACCACACTGCTGGCCGCACACGCATTGCCTCCTGAATATGCCGGACGCAGCGACGATTACATCACCCTGGTATGTGACGAAATTATCCCGGCAGCTGCAAAAGAGAATCTTGCAGATTCAGTAGACGTTTTCTGTGAAGGCATCGGTTTTTCAACCGCACAAAGTGCACGGGTTTTTGCCGCGGCCAAAGCCCATGGCCTGATGATTAAAGGCCATACAGAGCAGCTTTCAAATTTAGGTGGTAGTGCACTGGCAGCCAGTATGGGTGCAACATCTGTCGACCATATTGAATACCTGGACGAAGCCGGTGTTGAAGCACTGGCCGCCCACAACACAGTCGCGACCCTGTTGCCAGGCGCTTTCTATTTCCTGCGTGAAACCCAGCAGCCACCGATCACTCAGCTTCGTGAAAAAGGTGTGCCGATGGCGATTTCCACCGACTTTAACCCCGGCACCTCGCCGATTGCCTCACTGCGTACCATGATGAACATGGCTTGCACCTTCTTCCGCCTGACACCGGAAGAATGCCTGAGAGGTGTTACCGCGCATGCCGCACAAGCGCTGGGCCTGAGTGAGCAATGTGGTCAGATTCGCACAGGTATGGCCGCGGATCTGGCACTGTGGAACCTCGACTCGCCAGCAGAGCTGTCCTATCGCATGGGTGTGCCGGATTTAATCGCCCGGGTTGTGGATGGCAACGTCTTTTATCAACCTAAAAATCAGTAAACAGGAGGCTGTATGCCTATTGATATGAGTGTCTGGCAAGGACGCAGTGATCCTGAAGACGGTAACAAAGGCCTGCGCTGGCACCAGAAAGTGCAACCAGCCGACAATGCCAATGAAAGCGGCATCATGCTGCTCGGCTTCGCCTGTGATGAAGGTGTCTCTCGTAACAAAGGCCGTACCGGCGCTTATGATGCTCCGATCGCGATACGCCGCGCATTGGCCAATCTGGCCTGGCACCACGAAGAGCCCGTTTATGACGGCGGCAACATCAGCTGCGACGACAGCAATCTGGAACTGGCGCAATACCGGCTGGCAGAAGATGTAAGCCGCGCCCTGCGTCAGCGCCACAAAGTGATCGTATTTGGCGGCGGGCATGAAGTGGCCTGGGGATCGTTTCAGGGCATAGGCAATTATCTGGTGCAAAAGCAGCATGTTGCCGGCAACGAGAATGAAGCACAGCAACCGCCGCGTGTCGGCATCATCAACTTTGATGCTCACTTCGACCTGCGTAATCCGCCGGGTGGCAAGCAGTCGGAGAAAGGCAGCTCAGGCACCCCGTTCCATCAGGCTGCCCGTTTCTGCGAAATGCATAACTGGCCATTCAAATATGCCTGCCTGGGACTGGCGCGTACCAGTAACACCCAGGCGCTGTATGAAAAAGCCGACCGTTTAGGGGTGCTTTACAAAGATGACCATGAACTGGTTCATCACAAGATGGAACCGACACTGACAGAGCTGCAGCGATTTATTGATCAGTGTGATTACCTCTATCTGACCATTGATCTGGACGTTTTCCCGGCCTCCGTGGCACCGGGGGTCAGTGCCCCGGCTGCGCGCGGTGTGCCATTAGACATCGTTGAAATGCTGCTGGAACCGATATTAAAAGCCAGAACGCCGAAAGGAGAATCGAAGATCCTGGTCGCGGATCTGGCTGAGTACAACCCACGTTTTGACATTGATAATCAAACTGCACGGTTAGCTGCACGGCTTGCCTGGACAATCGCCCGCGCTATTCGTTAACCGGAGAGCGGCAAGGAGAGCAAAATGACGCAACAACAGAATTCACGTCTGGACACGACACGCACCATAGAAGCACCGACTGGCACCAAACTGAATGCCAAGTCATGGCTGACAGAAGCACCGCTGCGTATGCTGATGAATAACCTGCACCCTGATGTGGCTGAACACCCTCACTCTCTGGTGGTCTATGGTGGTATTGGCCGTGCAGCCCGTAACTGGGAATGTTATGACAAGATTGTTGAAGTTCTGAAGCGTCTGGAAGATGACGAAACCCTGCTGGTGCAGTCCGGTAAACCTGTCGGGGTGTTCAAAACGCACAGCAACGCGCCTCGCGTACTGATTGCCAACTCCAATATCGTGCCACACTGGGCGAACTGGGAGCACTTCAACGAGCTGGATAAAAAAGGCCTGATGATGTACGGCCAGATGACCGCGGGCAGCTGGATCTATATCGGCTCGCAAGGCATCGTCCAGGGCACCTACGAAACCTTTGTTGCTATGGCGCGCAAGCATTTCAATGGCGATGCCTCCGGTCGCTGGGTATTGACCGGCGGCTTGGGCGGCATGGGCGGTGCTCAGCCTCTGGCGGCCACCATGGCTGGTTTCTCTATGATCGCCGTTGAGTGTGATGAATCACGTATCGATTACCGTCTGCGTACCGGTTATGTGGACTGTAAAGCCACCACGCTGGACGAAGCACTGGCTATCATTGAAGAGTCCAAACAAACCGGCAAGCCGGTTTCTGTTGGCCTGCTGGGTAACGCGGCTGATGTCTTCCCTGAGCTGGTGAAGCGCGGCATCGTACCAGACTGCACCACTGACCAGACATCAGCCCACGATCCGCTGAATGGCTACCTGCCTCAGGGCTGGAGCATGGAACATGCGGCAGAAATGCGTCTGCAAGACGAAGCCGCGGTGGTCAAAGCAGCAAAAGCATCAATGGCAGTTCAGGTACAGGCGATGCTGGATCTGCAAAAAGCGGGTTCTGCAACCGTCGATTACGGCAACAACATTCGCCAGATGGCGCTGGAAGAAGGCGTTGAAAACGCATTCGACTTCCCGGGATTCGTGCCGGCTTATATTCGCCCGCTGTTCTGTGAAGGCGTGGGTCCGTTCCGCTGGGCTGCCCTGTCCGGCGATCCGGAAGACATCTACAAAACCGATCAGAAGGTCAAAGAGCTGATCCCGGATAACCCGCATCTGCACAACTGGCTGGACATGGCACGCGAGCGTATTCAGTTCCAGGGGCTGCCGGCACGTATCTGCTGGGTGGGCCTGAAAGACCGTGCGCGATTGGGTCTGGCATTCAACCAAATGGTGCGTAACGGCGAACTGAAAGCGCCTGTTGTGATTGGCCGTGACCACCTGGATTCAGGCTCTGTCTCCAGCCCTAACCGCGAAACGGAAGGCATGATGGACGGTTCAGACACTGTATCCGACTGGCCACTGCTCAATGCCCTGCTGAACACGGCATCCGGTGCGACCTGGGTTTCTCTGCACCACGGTGGTGGCGTAGGTATGGGCTTCTCTCAGCATTCAGGCATGGTGATCGTGTGTGACGGTACCGATGAAGCCGAAGAGCGCATCCGCCGCGTACTGCGTAACGACCCGGGCACTGGTGTGATGCGTCACGCTGATGCCGGCTACGACATTGCGATCAACTGTGCCAAAGAACAGGGCCTTGATCTGCCAACGATCACTGACAAATAATTCGAGCCGGAACAATGACTATGTTTCAACTAGATATCCTACCGGACAAAATGCGTTTGCCGCTGCTGCTTGAAGCAAGCTATAACGATCTGAAGCCAGAATCTTTACTGCCAAGTCTCTGATTCAAAGCCACCAAATTCAGCGAAACAACCAAGCCGGGTTCTCTCCCGGCTTTTTTTATCTGATTCTGTTATTAAAAACTGCTTTGATATGAATTTTGCTGCCCTGCACTTTTCAATTGACTGTTTTTGTTATTTAAGTCAGCTAATCGGCAAACATATAGTCTATGCTGTGATGAGGTAAAGCGCGGGGCGACTGACAAAAAATCACTATAATCACGTCAGTCAGGGATAGCGGTGAGCATGGCTCGTTCAGGTTCACAGAACCAGAATCTACTTGCATCCATAGAATTGCCCCAACAGATTTGGCGTCACTGTCTTTATATAATCCAGCCCAGGCGCTGTATTATTGTTTATTATGATTTGTACCCAAACTGGTTTGTGCCCGGAGGATGCTATGTGGCAAGCGATTTCCCATCAGCTATCAGACGTACTTGATCAACCTTTTACCATTCGTGAGCGGAATACGCTCACTGGGGGGGACGTCAACGAATGCTATTGTATCAGCGATGGCGATCAAAGGTACTTCATCAAGCTTAATGAGAAAGAGCAGCTTCCCGTTTTTGAAGCAGAAGCGGAAAATCTGCGCGTCCTGCAGGAAACAAACTCAGTATCAGTGCCTACAAGCCGGCATATGGGCATAAGCCGGGATAAAGCCTTCCTCGTCCTCGATTTCATGCCCATGAAAAGTCTGGACACCGAATCGGCCCACACACTTGGCCAGCAACTGGCGCACCTTCATAAATGGGGCGAACAGCCTGAATACGGCTTCGACATAGACAATTTCATTGGCCTGACTCCTCAGCCCAATCAGTGGCGACGAAAATGGTGTCGCTTTTTCGCAGAACAGCGGATTGCCTGGCAATTGCAAATCTGTGAGGAGAAAGGCATCGATTTTGGCAGTATTGATGTCATCACAGGCAATGTGATTGACATCTTGTCGGCACATCAGCCAAAACCTTCCCTGCTGCATGGCGATTTATGGCATGGAAATACAGCACTCAGTGTAGATGGCCCGGTCATTTATGACCCCGCCTGCTACTGGGGTGACAGGGAATGCGACATTGCTATGACAGAGCTGTTCGGCGGATTTCCCGACAGTTTCTACAATGGCTATCAGTCTGTATTTCCGCTGGATGACGGCTACAAACAACGTCGCGACCTGTACAACCTTTACCACCTGCTGAACCACTGCAATCTCTTTGGTGGCGAATATCTGGATCAGGCTGAACGCTGTATTCGCAGGCTTAATCTGAGTAGCAATTAAAGGGTAATCCAGGCTACCGTCTGCAGAGTTGAAGTGATAAAGTTCACATTCTTTATCCTTTCAGCTCAAGACAGGAACAGTATGTTAAAAGCCGCAATCTTTGATATGGATGGCCTTCTGGTCGACTCAGAACCTTTCTGGCAACGTGCTCAGGTCGAGGTATTCTCTTCACTGGGTGTCACGATTTCACAGCAGGAAACGCTGGAAACCATGGGGTTGCGAATCGATCACATTGTTGATCTCTGGTTCGAGCGCCAGCCATGGCAAGGCCCGACTTGCCAGGACGTCAACACCCTGATCACCAAACGTGTGGAAGAACTGGTTCAAGAGCACAAACCTATGCTGCCTGGTGTGCGCGAAGCCATACAGACGTGCCAGGATATGGGCATAACCATTGCTCTGGCCTCGTCTTCACCTATGAGCCTGATTCATGCCACCTTAGATGCCCTGTCACTGACAGATCATTTCAGTGCCTTGTTCTCTGCCGAGCACCTTCGTTTTGGTAAGCCTCACCCGGAAGTGTACCTGAATGCCGCCGATGAACTGGGTGTTGAACCTCACCACTGTGTGGCCTTTGAAGATTCACTTAACGGCTTGCTGGCCGTCAAAGCTGCCCGCATGAAAAGTATCGTAGTGCCAGAACAGCAACACCGTTCCGATCTGCGTTGGTCGATCGCAGACAGAAAACTTAACTCGCTGCTCGAAGTAAACAAAGAATTAATAGCCAGCCTTTAATCAGCTTGAAGAATGATTGGTCTGTTTGTCGCGAATCACAAATAGGCTGATCATTCTATTTCACAAAACATTCATCCATTCTGACATCAAAAGCGTCACTATAGACCCATTTTCTGTCAGTCAGCTTCACATTACCCTTAGCTTGTCTACTTTGTTCTTATCAACTTTCTAAGCGACAAAGCCCCCTCCGTTAAAACTTCTCAGCAATTCAAAGTTTGCAGTTAATTCACGGCAAAAACTAATCCATATCGCTAGGATTAACTTAACGGTTAGCAAACCTATACCCATCGTTATTGGTGCGATTGTCCGGTAAGAAACAACGTCTGATTTCCAACCCGTCAATGGCTTCTAAGGCGAAAGAGTCAAGACTCTCCAGTATGGACACTGGCAGCGGTATGAATGTGCCAATCAGTATCAGGTACATAATGTAAGGAGCAGAAAATGAAGAACTATAGTGAACAGAGTGTGACTTGTCCGCATTGTGGCCACCATATCCGAATTACCCTGGACAGCAGTGCCGGCAGTCAGGAATTTTACGATGATTGCCCCGCGTGTTGCCATGCGATCCACTTGAACATGCAGGTGGATGAATTACACAAAACCATTCACCTGTTTGTAGACGCTGACGACGAGCAGATTTTTTAACGTTCGAATCCACACGCCCCTCTGATGAGAGGGCGTGTGGATTGATGCAAATGATTTCCTTTAGCCTCTCGCTACCATCACCCTTTCCACCGTATCCACCACAGCCTGCGTCTGAGGATCAATCTCTATATTGATCACATCGCCTTTTTGGCGCGCTGACAGGTTTGTCCTGTTCAGGGTTTCCGGGATCAGGTTGACGTTAAATCGCTGGCCTTCCACATCGCCAATAGTCAGGCTGGCCCCGTCGATGCCGATATACCCCTTAGTAAACACATATTTCATCAGGGCGGCAGGCAGAGAAAACCAAATCTGATGATTGTTTTCTGTTTCAATGACCTCATCAACCACCGCTGTGGTCATGATATGTCCCGACATACTATGGCCACCAATCTCATCGCCAAACTTAGCCGCTCGTTCAATGTTCACTGCATCACCGGGACTGAGCAAACCCAGGTTGGTGACACGAAGTGTTTCCTGCATCAGATCGAAAGAAACATGATTTCCATTGATCTGCGTTACCGTCAGACAACAGCCGTTATGGGCTACAGAGGCGCCAATTTCCAATCCTGGCAGCAGATCATCCGGCATTTGAATAACGTGAGTCTGAAAATCTTTTTTCTTTTTAATTTCAATAATTTCAGCCGTACACTGAATAATACCTGTAAACATTTCCCCTCCAGAGAACTGAACCTGAAAGCGATGGTCACTCGCCTAATCGGATTGCAACAACATGCTGCGCTGCACAATGAATCTCTGCCCAGCATCCTAACATTGACCCGTTTTACTTAGCCAGTCCTGCAGTCCCGCTGCATTGTGATAACCTCAAACAGTGCGGCAACACAAAAAAAAGCAGAGAAGTGCTGAATTGTGATACAGATTGAATAAATCATTGTCAGTATCAGTGAAGCCGATATAATCCACTGTGAAGATTATTCCAATAATAGATTACCTGCCCTCTGGAGCATTTCGTGCATCTTTATCGTCTAGAAACTAAGCGACTGTTAAAACTCGCTATTCCTGTTTTGATCGCCTCTGTCGCACAGACGGCAATGAGTTTTATTGATACTGTGATGGCTGGTGGAGTCAGTGCCACCGATATGGCCGCTGTCTCGGTCGCCTCCAGTGTCTGGATGCCTGCCATTCTGTTTGGCATTGGTGTGCTATTTGCGATGGTGCCCATTGTGGCCCAGCTCAACGGTTCTGGCCAGAAAGACAAAATTCCGTTTCAGGTTCAACAAAGCTTTGTATTGTCTTTACTCTTGTCAGTCCCAATCATACTGGTGCTCTATAATGCGGGCATCTTAATTGATTACATGGCCGTCGAACCTGTACTGGCAGAGAAAACCATTGGTTACTTACACGCCGTTCTTTATGCTGTTCCGGCCCTGCTGCTGTTTCAGGCATTGCGCAGCTTTTCTGAAGGCCTGTCGCTGACCGTTCCCGGTATGGTGATTGGTTTCATCGGGTTGTTAGCCAACATTCCGCTTAACTGGATCTTTGTTTACGGTAAATTCGGCGCTCCGGCGCTTGGCGGAATCGGCTGCGGTGTTGCCACTGCCATTGTGTACTGGCTGATGTACTTCTCGATGCTGGTTTATGTACTGATGAACCGAAAACTCAACCGCGTTGGGCTATTCCGCACCTGGTATCGCCCAGAGTTGAAAGCTATTGTGCGTCAGTTCAAGCTTGGTTTTCCGATTGCAGCCGCATTATTTTTTGAAGTTTCAATCTTTGCGGCAATTGCACTGCTGATTGCGCCTCTGGGTTCGATTGTTGTCGCCGCCCACCAGATTGCCATCAACTTCTCTTCGCTGGTCTTCATGTTACCAATGAGTTTAGGTGCTGCAGTCAGCATCCGTGTCGGACACCAGTTAGGTGAGCAAAACTTTGATGGTGCGAAAATTTCCAGCCACTGCGGTATCTGGGTTGGCGTGGCTATTTCGGTTGCGACGGCTGTTTTGACGATCATTTTCCGCGAACAGATAGGCTTGTTATATACCGACAACTCCGACGTTATTATGCTGGCAACTCAGCTCTTGTTCCTTGCGGCCGTTTACCAGTGCAGTGATGCCGTTCAAGTGGTTGCTGCAGGGGCACTGCGTGGTTACAAAGATATGCGTGCCATTTTTATCCGCACCTTTATCGCCTATTGGGTTTTTGGTCTGCCAATCGGGTATGTACTCGGTATGACAAACCTGTTCGCCGCACCAATGGGGCCACACGGCTTCTGGATTGGTACGATTGTTGGCTTAACCGCTGCAGCATTAATGCTGACAGTGCGGCTGCTTTGGCTGCAACGTCAAGACCATGATTTCCAACTGGCAATGTCGGTACAATAATCGAACTCCCACCCTTCCTAAGGCAGCAAGCGCTGCCTTTTCTTTATCTGAAAACTCAATCTGTTAGCTTATACTGTTATAAAAATCCCAGAATAACGATCATGCGCCGACGCTTTCTTTTAAATCCGCTTAACATAAACAAGCTGCTGATTCAGCTCGCATTGCTCAGCCTGCTCATTATACTGGCCGGTTGTGACCGTCAGTCCTCAGATAACCAGTTTGCGGACTATGCTGATCGTCTGGCCTCTGTGCTGGATGTGAGCTCCCCGAAAGAGCCGGATACCCGGCTCCCGCCACTACCCGACGTCAGTGATTTGCTACAGCGCACTGAAGATGTACGAATGGGACTGATTGATGCCTATGAACTCAGAAAATGCGGCTTGTTTCATCTCATCGCAGAGCGCAACTCTGTACTGGGAAAAGTGCAGGACAGAACCCGTCAGCTACGCTACGAACTGCTGTTATTAGACGGTATCGGCCACTGTATCGCGACTTTGCCCGAAGACAATGATCTCAAAGTGCAGTTGATAGAAGTTCAGACCACGAAAAAAGATGACCTGCCTAAATACCTGTGGAACATGCTGCTCACTGGTGAAGAATGGCAAAAACAATTCAAGCCGGCACACTTCGCTTTTTCGCTGAACACAATTCCAGATGCCACCGCTACCCTGCAGGCGATAAGTGGTTTAGCGCACATTGCCAGCCAGATTTCGGCCCAGCATAGCGTATCGGCCCAGTCCGCTGAACGCCTGATCAGCTACGAAGAGAACATCCACAGATCACGTTTTCTTGGTCAGCTTTTTTACTCTATGGCCCGTGCCACTGACTGGCTGAACACCACAACCTCCCTGCTGAGCCAAAACGACGCCACAGTCGTGTGCGGCCCTAACCGAAACCAGCAGAAAGCCAACTTTCTGGAGAACGTTTTCTATAAATTTTTCATTACGGATATTCAGCCATACCTTGCCTCGCTTGATGCCCGCTACCAGGATATTCAGCCGGATCTGCAAACCTTGTTTGCTATCCCCAACCGCCCTGCTGCGCTCGCCGATTATCACAGCTTCTATATTGACGGTGACATACACCGCCAATTTCGTGACGCTACTCTCAACCACGTCTCATACTGGCAGACCTTGTTCAAGCGTTGTGGGATAAACGTCGGACAGCCATAGGGTAGCTGGTCTTTGCCGTTCATTTTCATCGCCTTGCCGAAACACCGTTAACTGCCTTACAGATGAATGACCATGAGCTCAAAAAATCAACGCCACTACTATGCTTTACATACAGGCCACAATCAGGGAACGAGATCGAATGAAAAAAATCAAAAACGAACAAAAACTGATTAAGAAAGCCATGGAAATAGGCATCGCCTTTGCCAAAAAGCAGGGTTACGAAGAGTTCGACAAAGGCATTTCAGATAAAGAAAAAGTGGAATGTATCTACCGGTTACTGGTTGATGTTAAGCAAATTACCCCGCTTTCTCCCGATCAGGAAGACGGCCCCAATATGAAGCATAAACTGGCTATCTGGATCTCCCGCTTACTGCCGCCGGATCATGAGCTTTTGCAATAATTTTTACTCTGAAAACAACCACTCAGTGCCTGATTCAGCGTCAGGCAGTACAAGTAACAATCAAACAGTCACGAAAAATAAAAAAAGCCAACTCAAACACTTGCGCCAGTGGGTGTGAATCGCTAATATTCACCCCGTTCTCAAGCAGGACGATTTAGTGATACGACCGTAGCTCAGCTGGTTAGAGCACCACCTTGACATGGTGGGGGTCGGTGGTTCGAGTCCACTCGGTCGTACCAAATCCTGCATTAGAATAACTTAAAATATGCGTCTGTAGCTCAGCTGGTTAGAGTATCGCCTTGACATGGCGGGGGTCGGTGGTTCGAGTCCACTCAGACGCACCAAATTTTTTCAATATGCCAAAGCGTGTTGAAGCAAAAACTGAATAAAGCGTCTGTAGCTCAGCTGGTTAGAGTATCGCCTTGACATGGCGGGGGTCGGTGGTTCGAGTCCACTCAGACGCACCATACAGAGAAGCCCGTTCGAAAGAACGGGCTTTTTGTTTGCCTGCAGATTAGTTTTACGCGTTGTTCCAGTTCACTGTAAAAGTGAAATCCCACAGATCATTTGAAGGTAATATGCCGGGATAGGCAGCATAAAACGTATTGTTTAATGCTGCTAAGGCAGGGCCGCACTGAGATCCCGCTCCATTGGCTTCTGTAAAATCAATCTGATTGGTACTCCAGGTGGTGCCATTAAAAGCACAACCATATAGCTGTGCGGTGTGGGCACCGTGGTAGAGCGCGAATAAAGTATCACTGGTTGCCGCCAGCGACACACCGTCATAGCCTTCTGCCCCGTTTGCATCTTCCAGGTTGGTTTGCGGCCCCCACTCTAGCCCGTCAGAAGAAGAGCACACGTAAATGGCCGAACCATTAATTGCCGTTCCGCCCGCCCCTTCCCAGCCTAAAAACAGTTTCCCGTTGAAAGGCGCTAACGATGGGCCGGCTGTTGTTGTGGTTGCCGCGCCATTCTGGTCGCTGACATTCACCTGTGAATCCCAGTCGGTACCGTTTGCCGATGAACAAACATAAAGGCTATTCGATAAATCCTCTCCCCGGTATGCCAAATAAAGCCGACCGTTAAATGCGGCAAGTGCTGGCTGGGAATCGGTTTCAGCATCATTCTGTGAGGTGATTTTTGTTTGATCACCAAAATTGACGCCATCTGCACTTGAGCAGATATAAATGCTATCGGAACCTGAGCCCTGATAGGCCAGATACAGTCTGCCATTGAATGCCGCCAGCGCAGGGCTATTCTGGGTTTTCGCGCCATTATCGTCGGTAATATCCGTTTGCTGAGACCAGCTAACCCCGTCGGCAGTGGAGCATATATACAGGCTTTTAGAGCTCCCCCAGCCACGATAAGCCATGTATGCCCTGCCGTTGAATGCCGCCAGAGCGACTTGACTGCTGGACTCAGCATCATTCTTAAGCGTGATTTCTGTTTGATTCGATGTGTTTACACTAATGGTAGCCATGCGTATTTTTCTCCTGAACTGAGATAATTGTGGCAGAGCGATGCCACTGCCTGTCCTTGTTCCATAACGCTTATTCCATAGCCCTTGATCCATACATTGTCCAAACAGCTTTAACCACTAAGCAGACACCCTGAGCCTGGAAAAACTCTTTCCAGCTTAGACCAGAAAAACACACCAGCAGGACAAGAAATGCAGACATGTGGTTAATGTCATCCTTCATTGATAAATTGCACATTGATTTCAATCTCAGTTGCCATTCCCAACTTGGTTTGCAGAATGCGAATTTCACCCTATTCGCAGCCTGCCCCGGACACTAACAGGCGCCTCCAGCCGCATTATTACTGGTATAACTCTTGCTTCATCCTATACAGGCAGGTGTTGTAAGGCGGTCGCTATGAATGCTGTTATTCAGGTTGTAAAGCACTTAACACCGGGAATGGTGGGCATTACAGCAGTGAACATTCAGCAATTCTCTGCCTTGCGGCAAAGACGCTTTATCGTCTGTCTGGAAGGGACGATGAGTGAATCACTTGAAAGGTGGCCTTACCTGAAAAATGTCATCGATAAACTGATCTTCCTTGATGCAGAATCTGAAACGGCTGCAAACGTTATTCGCACTCTGGTAAAACTGTTTCGTGCATACAACGCAGGTGTTGTGCATACCCATCAAAGCACTGCTTTATATCAGGCAGGTATTGCAGCCAGGCTGGCCGGCGTCAAAACCTTAATACACAGCGAGCACGACAACTGGCTGGAAGAAGAACCTAAACACCCGCGCTTGCTGAAAATGGCTCTGAGTTGTATGCAACCTGTGGTGGTTACCAGCGGCGGCAGAATGAATGACAGGTTACAAACATCTCTTAGCTGCCGGGATATCACCACGATTCCGCACGGTGTTGATACTCAGCGATTCCAGCCTGGCAATCAGGGCCTAGCCCGGCTCAGGCTGGGCTTACCCACAGGGGCGAAAATCATAGGCACAGCAGGCAGACTGATCCCGGAAAAGCGGCATCATTTATTGATACATGCCCTGAGTCATTTACCGGAGAATGTGCATCTGACCCTGGCAGGGGAAGGTGGTCTGGCGCGATCGCTGCATATGCTGGCAATAAAGCTATCGCTGAGCCACCGTGTTCATTTCATGGGCCATGTCGAAAACATGTCGGAATTTTATCAGGCGCTGGATCTGTTCTGTATTACCTCTGAAGAGGAGGACTACTCTGTTTCTCCCCTTGAAGCACAATCCTGTGGAATACCTGCGGCACTGACCGATATGGGAGCCTGCAGCGATGTCCTTTGTCCGTTAAATGGTATCCCGCTCAATACTGACGATGAACGGACGCTTATTTACCAAATCCATACTGCGCTGCTTAAGAAACCAGGCATCAGCCCTCGCCGCTATATTTTGCAACACCACAATGTTCGCACCATGGCCGAGGCTTACGATGCGCTGTGTTATCAGGAAAACCCACCTTATATTGATAACCATCAGCATGCTACCAACCCTGCCCGTCAATCAAAATATCGCTATACTTTGCCGAATAAACCCTGATAAAAGCAGAGGATAACAATGATTCTGATCACAGGCGCCAGCAGTGGACTGGGTGCAGCTCTGGCTGCCTCTTATGCTGCCGATGGCCACACGCTGACACTGACAGGCCGAAACGACGAGCGCTTACATAACATCGCCCGTCAATGTCAGCCTGCCAATATCTGCACCCTTACTGCCGATCTTTCAGATGCCAGCTCGGTGTCATCTCTGTTCGATAAACTGCCATCAGCACCTGAGACCATTATTTTCTGTGCGGGCAGTGGCTATTTCGGCTCGCTGGAGAAACAAGAGCCCGACGCCATAGCGCAGTTGATCAGCAATAACCTGCTGTCTGCAACCTATTTCCTGCGGGAAGCGATTCAACGCTACCGTAATACTCCCCTGACCTGCGCTATTGTTATGTCGACAGCGGCTCAGGTGGCGAAAGCCGGCGAGTCAACCTATTGCGCTGCCAAATGGGGAGTAAAGGGATTGGTGGAATCAGCCCGGCTGGAACTGGCAGGTAAACCAATGAAACTGGTTGGGGTGTACCCTGGCGGCATGGCAACCGAATTCTGGGCCAGCAGTGGTAAAGAGATGGATATCAGCAGTTTCATGCCACCTGAAGAAACCGCCGCCATGTTAAAAAAAGCGCTGCAACATGCTGAACACGGTTATATTTCTGATATTACTATCAATCGTTATTGATCCAACCAGCACTCTTTATCCGCACTCTCTTTCGCAGGCTGACCAGACTGGCGGCTTGCGATAGATTCCGGCCGCTTTTTCCGGCATGTAAGTAAACGGTTACACTAAATAAATACTATTTTATTCATTAAGTTGTGCCATGGTCACAATTGGTTGATATTCTTTGATTGAAACCATTACACCCGCGTTGTTTAATAGACTGGAATATTGAATGAGGTCACCATGGCAACTATCAAAGATGTCGCAAAACACGCGGGTGTGTCTGTTGCGACCGTTTCCCGTGTTATCAATAAATCACCTAAAGCCAGTCAGACAGCCGTTGATGCTGTCAGTCAGGCCATGCGCACACTGGGTTACCGGCCCAACGCCAACGCCAGAGCGCTCGTTAACCAAAGCACCAACACCTTGGGCGTACTCGCTGGTGATGTCTCGGATCCCTTCTTTGGCGCTATGGTCAAAGCGATTGATGGTATTACCCGACAGGAAAAGAAACATCTGCTGATCGGTAACGGATACCACAATGCTGAACAAGAGCGCGAAGCCATAGAACTGCTGCTCAACAGCCGGTGTGAATCCTACGTCATCCACAGTAAAGCACTCAGCAATGACGAGTTAATCGAATTTGCGCGTGAGATTCCCAGCATGGTGCTCATCAACCGATTTATTCCTGAGATTGCCAACCGTTGCATCGCCCTTGATAACGAACGCGGCACGTATCTGGCCACCAAATTTCTCATTTCGCACGGCCACCAGCAGATTGGCTATGTCAGTTCAAACCATGATATCGAAGACAGAGAACAGCGCAGAAACGGATACGAAAAAGCACTGGAAGAACACGGCATTCCATTTCGTGAAAGTTATATTGAGTTTGGTTCACCGGATGGTGAAGGCGGTGAAAGCGCAGCCATTAACCTGCTCGCGAAAAATCTGCCAATTACAGCGATTGTCACCTATAACGACTTCATGGCCGCGGGCGTGCTCTCAGTGCTGGATGAAAATGGCATCCGAACACCAGAGGAGATGTCGCTTGTTGGTTTTGACGATGGCGCGCTAGCACGATACCTGCATCCGAAATTGACAACCGTTCGCTATCCCATTCAGATCATGGCCGAGCAAGCTGCCATTTTGTCGATGAAATTAGCCAGAAATGAAGCCATCAGCCCTGACAGCCGTTTATATGCCCCAACTCTTGTGCGTCGCTTATCCGTACGCGCATTAACGGAATGAACGAATTAACGGATTGAAAAAAGCGAGTGGCAACCCGCACACTCGCTGATATGATTTCATCCCCCCCCCAGAGAAATCACCAACCGGCTGCAAAGCCGGACATACCTTTACTCAAAATCAAACTGATAACAGGTCGTGTGCTGATAGCGGTCCCCCGCAATCAGCCAGGAATCACTGAAGTGCCATTCCGGGTGATTGGGAGAGTCCGGTAAATATTGGGTTTCAATCGCAATGCCCTGATACTGTTGATAGCACCCATCACGTCCGGGAGTGCCTGCCAGTGCATTGCCGGTATAAATCTGAACCGCGGGCTTAGTGGTCATCACTGTCATTGATACCCGTTTATCTCCCGAGATCAGTTCAACGGCTGTTCCCGTACCAATGGCTTCATCATTGAGTACAAAGGCATGGTCATAACCGCCGGCCAGTTGCTGATCCGCATCCAGCAGCAAATCCTGGCGAACTGGCTTTCCCTTGCCAAAATCGAATCCGGTTCCGGCTACCGCGCGCAGTTCACCGGTCGGAATCATATCCGCATCTGTCACGGCATAGTGCTGCGCCTTGACGGTGAGACAATGATCCAGACAATCGGAACCTGACTCAGCCCCTGACAGATTAAAATAGGCATGATTGGTGAGATTCACTGGCGTGTCTTCATCCGCTTGTGCCTGGTAGTCAAAGATCACCTGGTTAGACTCACTGAGTGACACCGTCACGGATAACGTCAAATGGCCGGGGAAGCCCTGATCGCCAGCCGGTGATGGCAAACTGAAGCGTATCGAGGAATCAGAACATTGATCCGCCTGCCAGCGCTGCTTATCAAATCCGTGCGGGCCGCCGTGCAGGCAATGTGCATTTTGATTCGCCAGCAGACTGAAAACTTTGCCATTGCGGCTGAACTGACTGTTGCTGATCCGGTTAGCAAAACGTCCCACCGTGGCGCCGAGATACGCTGTCTGACGCTGGTAATCGGCCAGAGTGCGGCAGCCCAGCAACACTTCACGCCGACCGCAACGCAGCGGCAAGGTGCAACTTAACCAGGTTGCCCCCATGTCCATGAAAGTCGCTGTCATGCCACTGCGATTGGATAAAGTGAACACCCGAGCCGGTTGCCCATCGTCGGTGACCTCTGAGGTCAGGCTGGCAGCCAGTTGCTGTACATAGTCATCACTGAGCATTGAGTAGAACCTGCTGCAGCGAAACGTTTTTCAGGACACCAGCACCAGCCATTGGCTGGCAGACATAGATGCTGGCCCTAAGCCCGGTTGCGTTTTGGTACTGGGTCTCAACCGCCTGCTGTACTGGGGCGACCAGTTCCGCAGGCACCAGCGCGACCACGCATCCGCCAAAACCGCCGCCTGTCATACGCACGCCGCCCCGCTCGCCGATTGCTGCTTTCACAATATCAACCAGGGTGTCGATTTCCGGTACTGTGATTTCAAAATCATCCCGCATAGATTGATGAGATTCCGCCATCAGTTGGCCTAGCGTTGCCAGATCTCCCTGCTCTAAGGCTTCAGCCGCACGCAGGGTACGCACATTCTCAGTAATAATATGTCTGGCACGACGGGCAACCTTTTCTTCGAGTTGATCCACCTTGCTGAGAAATGTTGCTATGTCCACATCCCGTAATGCTTTAGCACCAAAGGCATGGGCAGCCGCTTCGCATTGCTGACGTCGGGTATTGTATTCACTGCCGACTAATCCACGCTTTTTGTTACTGTTGATAATCACCACCGCCAACTCAGGCGGCAGAGACACGGCTTTGGTGTCTAAAGAACGGCAGTCGATTAACAGCGCATGCCCCGCTTCACCTTCGGCAGAAATCAGCTGATCCATGATGCCGCAATTGCATCCGACAAACTGGTTCTCAGCCTGCTGACCAATTAACGCGATCTCCTGCTGTGTCAGTGACAAACCGAACAAGGTGTTAAAGGTCTGCCCTATGACCACTTCCAGCGCCGCGGATGAGCTCAGCCCTGCCCCCTGAGGGACATTACCGCTGACCGCAATATCAATACCACCCAGTTGACAGCCTCGTGACTGCAAGCAGTCAATCACGCCACGAATGTAGTTGACCCACAGGCAATCTTTGTCAAACACCAATGGTTGAGAAAGATCGAACGTATTCAGCTCGCCCTGGTAGTCGATTGCCATCACCCTGACACACTGATCGTCACGTCGGGCGGCAGCCACCATGGTCTGATAATCAATGGCACACGGCAGGACAAAGCCATCATTGTAATCTGTGTGCTCACCAATCAAATTAACGCGTCCCGGCGCCTGAATCAGGTGTGACGGCGCATAACCAAACCCCTCAGCAAAGGCGATGACAAGGCTACTGGCTAGCTGTTCTTCCCGGCTGTTTGTCGTCATTACTGCTTTTCCTTACTGGTGTTTTGTTCGCGATAGTGGACATCGCTGACAGCCCGCAGTCTTTCTGCGGCCTGTTCGGGTGTTAAGTCACGCTGGCTTTCTGCCAGCATTTCGTAGCCAACCATGAATTTCTTCACACTCGCTGAGCGCAACAATGGCGGGTAAAACAAGGCGTGCAATTGCCAGTGGTCCAGAACATTACTGTCAGTGTCGCTGTGCTCAAAGAAAGGGGCGAAATGCCATCCCATCGAATATGGGAATGGACACCGGAACAGGTTGTCATAGCGACTGGTGAGCTTTTTCAGCGCCAGTGCCAGATCTTCCCGCTGTTCAGCAGAAAGTTCACTCATGCGACGAATGTGGGTTTTCGGCAGCAGCAGGGTTTCAAACGGCCAGGCGGCCCAATAAGGGACGACTGCCAGCCAGTGCCCGGTCTCCACCACCGTCCTGCTGCCATCTGCCAGTTCCGAGTTGACGTAATCCACCAGCAACGGCCTGCCGTGTCGGTGGAAATAGTCGCGCTGATACTGATCTTTCACCGCCACTTCGTTGGGCAGAAAACTGTTGGCCCATATCTGCCCGTGCGGGTGAGGCTGCGAACAACCCATAATAGCGCCTTTGTTTTCAAAAGCCTGTACCCAGAGAAAGCGCTGACCTAGCTCTTCGATCTGACTGTTCCAGGTATTCACTAGCCCGGTAATTGCCGACAAGGGCAATTCAGGCAGCGTTTTACTGTGGTCCGGCGAGAAACACACCACCCGGCTCAGACCCTGAACGGATTCAAACTGAAACAGGCTACTTTCTTCGCTGCTGGCAACCGGGCTGTCTGGCATTAACGCAGCGTGATCATTATTGAAGACATAAGTCCCGGTATAGGCCGGGTTTACATCGCCCGACACCCGGGTATTGCCTGCGCACAAGAAGCACTCGCTGTCGTAAGCCTGATCCGGTGCCGCCGCTGGCGCCTCATCTGCGCCCTGCCAAGGCCTTTTCGCACGGTGGGGTGACACCAGAACCCACTGACCGGTCAGCGGGTTCAAACGCCGGTGAGGATGTTCGCTTGCATCAAATACGTCTGTAAACATAGTGACTGAATGCCTTACTTATCGTGATTACCTACAATGAGCAGCAGTGTAGCAATCCGCTGCTCAGGGAGACTGTTACCTTTCTCACACAGTGGAAACGTTTACAAAAATTAATTGAAAATCACAGTTCATGTTCAGATTAAAGCTTATAAATACACGTAATATCCGAAGTGAACTCTATGTAAACGTCTATCATAAAGTTCCCCTAACAGGACTGATCTCCCTGAGAAGAAAAACTAAGCTGGTAGCGGTATTCTGGCTGTGTGAGCAGATAATCCGGCTTCACACTCGGGCTCCAGGAGACGTCGCCCCCACGCCCATGTGCTGATGATCAAGCTGTACATACCACTGACCATCGGCTTTGAGGTGGTGATCATGCTTAGCATGAGCCAGCATATGAGCCGGATAACGGCTGACGCTGAAGTAATCGCCCAGTCACCATTGAGAGTGCGGCGATTACTGCCGCCTTGGTGCAAAGCGTCGGTTTCAGACGCATAACTGAATAATGGGCTGTGCGCCTGAATACGGTTTCTCTGAACCGAATGTGGGTTTTCCCAATCACGGCGCGCCAGAATCTCAGAAAAAGACAGCATGGAGTGTCCTCAGTATTTTCCGATTCGTTAACAATGCACACAGACAGCAACACCAGGATAAAAAGACTGATGGGCTGTCTGCATAAGGTTCGCTTATTTCTTGTTCGCGTACTTCATTGAGTCGAGGGCAACCGCAAAGATGATGATGCCGCCTTTAATGATGTACTGCCAGTAAGGGCTGACACCAATATAGGTCATACCATAATTGATGATGGTAAAAATCAGCACCCCGGTTACCACACCGATCACACTGCCGACGCCACCGGCGAAGGACACCCCACCAACCACACAGGCGGCAATGGCATCCAGCTCATACATAAAGCCCAGGTTGTTGGTTGCAGAGCCGATACGCCCCGCTTCCAGCATGCCGCCAAAGGCGTAAAACACACCAGACAGCGCGTAAATCTTCAGCAGTGTAACCGGCACATTCACACCCGAGACTTTCGCCGCTTCCGGGTTACCGCCAATAGCGAAAATATTCTTGCCAAACACCGTTTTGTTCCACAGTACCCACACCAGGCCAATGGCAATAATGGCGTAGAAAGTCAGGTAAGAAAGCCTGAAACTACCCAGCCTGATGAAACCCTGAGCGAACTCTGAAAAGCGCGGGTCAAAACCGGCAATTGGCGAGGCACCCACTGAGTCAAAATACAGCGAGTTAACCCCGTATACGATGATCATGGTACCCAGCGTGGCAATAAACGGCGTTACCCGCATGTAGGCCACAATAAAACCGTTCACCAAACCTATCAGTGCGCCGACGGCACAAACCGCAATAATGACAGCAACGATTGGGATCTGGCCCAGATCCGGGAAAACTTTGTTTACGTTATCTGATGCCTGCAGCAAAGTCGCAGACAGCACCGCAGCCAGTCCCACCTGACGGCCGGCTGACAAGTCTGTGCCCTGAGTAATAATCAGGCCAGCCACACCCAGTGCAATAATGATACGAACAGAAGACTGCGTAAGAATATTACTTAAGTTTCTCAAACTTAAAAAAGACGGTTCCTGAATCACTATGATAGCGAGCAGAATAAAAAGTACTGCATAAATACCGCCGGCTTTAAGGTAGCGCATCATGCTTAATTTTTTTAATGTATCCATGTTAATAACCCTTACAGATAGCGGGAAGCAAGGCTGAGAATTTCATTTTGTGTCGTATTTCTGGTCTCGACAATACCTGCTGCACGACCATTACTCATCACCAAAATACGATCTGTTATCCCTAACAACTCAGGCATTTCAGATGAAATAATAATGATACCTTTATCTTTTTTCGCCAGATCTAAAATCAGCTGATAAATTTCAAACTTGGCGCCAACATCAATACCACGAGTGGGTTCATCCAGCATCAGTATTTCGGGTCCGGTTAATAACCAGCGCCCGATAATGACTTTTTGCTGATTACCCCCAGATAAAGAACCTATGGTGGTTTTATGTGAAGGCGTTTTTACCCGCATAGAGTCAATGACCCATTGAGTATCACTCGACATCTTTTTATTGCTGAGTAAACCTGTACTTTGCTTATAATCGTCCAGGTTGGCAATCAAAGCATTAAAACGGATATCGAGGTTGGCATATATCCCGGTTGAACGACGCTCTTCTGTCACCAGGGCAAACCCGTTTTTAATGGCTTCATGGGCGTCACGGTTAGCCATTGGCTTACCGTGTAACAGGATTTGCCCTTCACTGCGCTCACGAATTCCAAACAAGGTTTCAACAACATCTGTACGTTTGGATCCCACAAGACCCGCAATGCCAAGCACTTCGCCTTTACGTAACTCAAAACTGACGTCTTTAATCGACGGTTGATTGCGTGCTGTCAGGTTATTCACTTCCAGAATAGGCTCTTTCGGTGTGTTATCTTTTTCAGGAAAACGCTGCGTCAGTTCACGGCCGACCATCATACTGATAATGTCATCCATGCTCAGCCCTTCCAGCGCTCGGGTATCAATCCACTGTCCGTCTCGTAATATCGTAATTTCGTCACATATCGAAAAGATCTCTTCCATCTTATGCGATATATAAATAATGCCGCAGCCTTTTTCTTTTAGTTTATTAATGATCGTAAAAAGATGGTTCACTTCCTTTTCTGTCAAAGAAGAAGTTGGCTCATCCATAATCACGATTTTGGCGTTATACGAAAACGCTTTGGCTATCTCTACCATTTGCATTTGAGAGACAGAAAGTGTCGAAACCTTTACTTTTGGATCGATATTAATATCTAATTCTTCAAAAACACGTTTGGTTTCTTCATACATTTTTCTCTGGTCAACAAACAGCCCTTTCTTGGGATATCTGCCTAGCCAGATGTTATCCATGACGGTACGTTGCAGTACCTGGTTTAATTCCTGATGAACCATAGAAACGCCAGATTCCAGCGCTTGTTTCGATGAGTGGAAATTGACCGATTTACCCAGAAAAACAATTTCACCTTCATCTTTCTCGTAAATACCAAACAGGCACTTCAATAAAGTCGATTTCCCAGCCCCGTTCTCCCCCATCAAGGCATGTATAGAATGTGGACGGACTTTGAGATTCACATTATCCAGCGCTTTTACGCCGGGGAATTCCTTGCTGATCCCTGACATTTCTAGCAGGAATTCATCATTTTGTATTGTCATACAGTCTTACCAATGTGCGGCTGGCAACCTGGAGAGGCGGTAGCATGCCTCCCCAGACTTGGATGGAACAAGACGTCGTTATTTCAGCGTGCTGGCATCAACGCCCACGTATGGAACACGAACAATTTTATTCTCCACTTTCCAATTGGTACCTTCAGTCGCCGAACGGCCATTGGCAAGGTTACGTGCCAGTTCAAAAGTCGCTTTCGCCTGATTCTGCGCATCATTCAGTACGGTACCAGCCAGTTCACCTTTTTTGATCATACTCAGCGCTTCGTCCAGTGCGTCGACACCAAATACGGGGAGCTGGCTTTTGCCCACCGCTTTCAGGGATTCCACGGCACCCATCGCCATACCATCATTATTCGCAATCACGACTTCAATGTTGTTACCGTCTGGGCCAGAGATCCAGGCGTCCATTTTGTCTTTCGCCATCGCGGTATCCCACATGCCTGTATCCAGGTGCAGTTGCTGTGTTTCGATACCGTTATCGTTAATCGTCTTCACCGAATAGCTGGTACGGGCTTCAGCGTCAGGATGACCCGGTTCGCCTTTCAGCATCACAAACTGCAGCTTGCCGTCTTTGTTCAGATCCCATTCCGGATGCGCTTTCCATTGCTTAGCAATCAGGTTGCCCTGAATGACGCCCGACTCTTTTGAATCTGTTCCGACATAGTACGCTTTATCATAGCTTGCCAGAACGGCGGCACTCGGTTCTTTGTTGTAGAATACAACCGGCACATCATCCATTTTCGCTTTACTGATCACAACCGGTGCTGCCGCCGGGTCAACCAGATTAATCGCCAGCGCCTGAACGCCCCTTGCCAGCATGATGTCGATCTGATCGTTCTGCATTGACTGACTGTTTTGTGAGTCATTCATCATGACACGGGTATCGCCGTCCTGATTGGCTTCTTTTTCAATTGCCTGGCGCACAACCGACATAAAGTTGTCGTCATACTTATACACAGTCACGCCAACTGTGGTGCCTGCTGTAGCTGATGAAGCGAGTGTAACGCCCGCGCAAAGGGTTGCTAGCAAGGTTAATTTTTTCATCAAACTCATCCTGTATTCATTATTGGTATACGACTGGGTGTAGGGTTGAGGCCATGCGATTCACTTCGCTTATCCGACCTAACAGCAACGAGTCTAACCTGACAAACGTTAATAAAAAGTGATCAACAACAAAAATGTAAACGTTTCCCCAATTCAAATAAAACCTCATTTATGTAACAAACCTCTCTGACAGGTATCTAAACAGCATATTGGGACTATTGGTATGACACAAAGACAACTACAAGATAAAAGCATTTAAAATCAGTAGTTAAAACAAATTAACTATCGAATACAGAGAATTTCAATAGGTTAAAACGGACTGTCTCTGTCGTTTCTTCTCCATTTTTGTAACAAAAACCACCCTGATGAACCTCACAAAACGCGCTGAAACATCATGAAGGCCTAAGGTTAACCAAGAGAGGACTGAGCGATCTGATGAAAGGTTAGCGGGGATTTATAGTTTATGTGTAAACGATACCAATACATTTCTATCACTATATACAACCAAACACAGCCGGCGGGAATCGCCTTTGAATCAACGCTGATTGACAGCTCGACTATAATAAGCTCGTAATCGGCACTATGGATCGGCATTGGTTTTCCGGACGTTATGTTCTAAGAATTAACAATACGACTCATATACCACCCAATTCACGGACGAATCACACACCCTTTTTGTGCGGAGGCCGCGATGTCGTCCACCAAATTCAATGACATCATAGATAAACCTACCTTTTTCGGTTCCCTCTTCCTGCTATTTGCTGTGACCTTGCCTTTAGTCTTCTTTCCCGAAGCGGGAGCAGCCTGGGTGCTGAGCGCCAAAGATTTTGTGACCGATCAGCTTGGCGTGCTCTACCTGATTCTCGGCCTTGGTGCGTTTCTTTTTATGGTGTACATCACCTTCAGTGATATCGGCCAGATCAAACTGGGCACCCCTGAGGAAAACCCGGAATTTTCCACTTTTTCCTGGGCTGCGATGCTGTTTTGCTCTGGTATTGGCGCGTCGATTCTTTACTGGTCAATGATTGAATGGGCTTACTATTATCAGACCCCGCCTTTCGACATTCCCGGCGGTACGCACGAAGCCGCCAAATGGGCAGTCACCTATGGCATTTTTCACTGGGGACCGCTGGCCTGGTCTATTTATTTGATCCCTGCGTTACCTATTGCCTATTTCTACTATGTTCGTAACCACAGTGTTCTGAAAATCAGTGAAGCGTTAATGCCGGTTCTGGGGGAAGAACGGGCGCGCGGATGGCTGGGCAAACTCATTGATGTGTTCTTTATCTTCGGTATGCTGGGAGGCGGGGCAACCACCCTCGGCCTTGCCGCCCCTTTAATTAATCAGGGCGTCCACGAGCTTCTTGGCGTGCCAAATAACCTCTATACCCGCATAATGGTGCTGATTGTCTGTACCGCCATTTTCGGTTACAGCGCTTATGCCGGTCTGAAAAAAGGCATACAGTTACTGTCTAATATCAACATGTGGCTGGCCGTCAGCATCTTGCTGTTCATTTTCATTACCGGGCCCACTCTCTTCATGCTGAACACCGGGCTGGATTCACTGGGCCGAATGATCAACAACCTGTTCGAGATGGCAACCTGGACAGAGCCATTTGCCCAGTTCCGACAATTTCCCGACACCCATTTCCCTCAGGACTGGACCATATTCTATTGGGCATGGTGGCTGGTTTTCGCGCCCAGCGTGGGACTGTTTATAGCCCGTATTTCCAAGGGGCGAACCATAAAAGCCATGGTTGTCGGCTCGATTTTTTTCGGCACCCTGGGCTGTTTCCTGTTTTTCATGATCATGGGTAATTACGGTATTTATCTGCAACTTTCCGGGCAGTTAGATGTTATTTCCATACTGAACAATCAGGGGGCCACTGCCGCTATTTTTGCCATGCTGCACACTCTGGCCCTCAGTAAACTGGTGATTCTCGCCTTTACAATCCTGGCGGTGATCTTCACCGCCACCACCTTTGATTCTATTTCCTATATTCTGGCCGCTGTCGTGCAGAAAGAGATAGATGAAGAGCCGGCACGTTGGAATCGTCTGTTCTGGGCATTTGCCCTGTCTGTCATGCCCATTACCCTGATGTTCATCGGGGGATTGGATACCCTGCAAACAGCCAGTGTGATCGGGGGCGTCCCTTTGCTTCTCGTCGCATTGCTGCTGTGTATTTCCATTATTCGTGCGGCGCACTTTGATCTTCGCTATCAACCTGATTATGAGGACAAAGAGATTTATATCGAAGAATTGCCAGATGACGACCCATGGACTGAAGAGGGTTCCTGGGATCAGGAAGGACCGGAAGAGCACGGTGTATCACATGATGATAAACCTCATATTGAGGGGGATCCGGACAGCCACCCGTCAAGGCTGTAAAACCTTGTCTCTGGGCCGGAAAGGCCATAGACCCTTGCTGACTTTTCTCCCATGACAGGAGAGCGGATATGAGATTGCTGATTGGCCTGATAGGCGTAGCTGTTGCGTTTTTAGGTTTGGTCATTGCCGCTGAGCCCAGGCTGATTCTGGACTTTATCGACAGACACAAAAAACAGCTCTGGCTGCATTTTGTGGCGGTTGCCGTGCGCCTGCTCATCGGCTATCTGTTAATAGAATATGCAGATAATACCGATATACCCTTTGTGGTTGCCGCCATCGGCTGGATATCCATTATTGCGGCGATTTTTCTGTTAATTCTTGGCAGGGGAAACTTTAAAAAGCTCATCAGCTGGGCCGTTGATCTGAACGACATCCAGGGACGGTTCGCAGGTATATTTGCAGCGCTGTTCGGCGCTTTTATGGTGTACATCATTTTGTAAACGTGAACCCGATATTGACTGCGGGAAGCATGTTTTATCACGCTCATGTTTTATCACGCTCATGTTTTATCACGCTCATGTTTTATCAGGCTACAGCTTTATTACGCTACGGCTTCATCGCGCTAGGGCTTCACTTTGCAGTTCAGCTCTGGCGCACCGTATCCCCAGATGACGGTTGCTTCGCCCTGATGCTCCCACAGGCTTTCATTGCGTCCGACATATTTAGTACCGCTGGCGCTTTCCTGCTGATACATCAACGAGACACTGTCACCGCGTTCGGCAATCAGCGCTGGCGGGTCAGTAGGAAAGTAAGTCGCAATCACTTCACTTCCCGGCTGATCCGTACACAGATAAGTGACGGTGGCTGTTGCCTGAATCAAGCCATACCTGGCCTGCAGCTCAGCAATGCGCAGTTGATATCCAGACTCAACACATAGCTTTTTATCACTGGCTTTCCAGCACTCGTTGCGACCTTTCACCCAGCCTCTTTGCTCTGCTTTCAAGGTGGGGGGATGCTCATTGGTGGCTTTGGCAACCGCCCGTTTGTAGACCTCAGACAGCTGGTTATCTAACGCAGCTAATTCTTCGTCCTGACAAATCATCGCCTCAATGCTGCCATCTGCCACTCCGGTGCAATCAAACGATGGTTCCGCTGCTTTTACCTGGTGATACACCAGCACAGCAGCAGCACCAAGGCTGAAAACTACCCAGCCAACTCTGAATTTTCTGATTTTCATCCGGACTCCTGAACGGATCAGCCTTCTCCCCATCAACTATAGGCAATCAGAGGCTGTCCGTCAGGTATAACGGGAAGAAGCAAGAAAGCCGGGGCATACACAGATCCCGGCTTTGTCTCTACCTTACAGGTAAGGTTGTCCTGCCGGCTTACCCTCTCCGGCAAGACAGGTTCAGTGCTTCTGTGTACGGGTTTGATGCTACTGGTTTTGGTGTTATGGCTTAGAATGTATTGACCTGACAGATTCTGCAACTCTGCACATCAGGTTACTGCGGTGAGCTTTTTGAACGCCGCCTGATCCCAGCGATCGTTCGCCATGATGTCGACCAGCGCATCAACACAATCCCAGAGATCGACGTAACGAACGTACAGCGGTGTGAAGCCGAAGCGAAGAATATCCGGTGCACGGAAATCGCCTATGATGTTACGTGCAATCAAAGCCTGCATGATGGCAAAGCCCTGCTCATGGGTCAGAGAAACCTGACTGCCCCGCACCGCCGGATCTTTTGACGATGCCAGCCCGAAGCCGTACTGACTGCAGCGCTGTTCAATCAGCTCAATAAACAACTGCCCCATGCGAAGGGATTTTTCTCGGATCTGGTGCATGTCAGCCGAGGCCATGATATCTACCCCCACTTCCAGCAGGCTGGCACCGACGACTGACGTTGTGCCACACAAAGTGCGCGCAATACCCGGTGCCGCTTCATAGTCATCCCGCATCGCAAAAGGATTCGCATGACCAAACCAGCCACTGAGCGGTTGCTGCAACTGTGCCTGATGGCGCTTGGCAACAAACAGGAAACCTGGAGCGCCCGGACCACCATTGAGATATTTGTACCCGCAGCCAATGGCAAAGTCGGCGCCCACCTGATTTAACTGCACAGGCACTGCACCTGTGCTGTGGCTGAGATCCCAGATCACCAAGGCGCCTTTTTCATGAGCGCGGGCTGTAATCGCTGCCATATCAAACATGGCACCACTTTTGTAATGCACATGGGTCAGCACCACGACAGCCGTGTCTTCATCGATGGCTTCCAGAATGTTATCGCGATGCTCAGTCACCAGACGCACTTTGCCGTCCAGAAACTGTTCCAGTCCTTGCAAGATATAAAGATCCGTCGGGAAGTTACCCGGTTCAGACAATATATTTTGACGTCCTGCATTCAGTTTTACCGCTGCCGCTGCCATCTTGAACAGGTTGACAGAGGTTGAATCCGCCACAATCACTTCGCCGTCGTCTGCCCCGATCAGACCGGCTATTTTATCTCCCACCCGGTGCGGTATGCGGATCCAATCGTGGGTGTTCCAGCTGCGGATCAACCCCTGGCCCCACTGCTCTTCCACCACTTGCCGTGCTTTTTCTTTTGCCGCCTTAGGCAACACGCCCAGGGAATTGCCGTTGAGATAGATATGCCCGGCGGGTAAATCAAACTGATCTCGATACGCTGCCAGGGGATCATCGCGATCCAGTGCTTCAAAATAGGCTCTGTTCAGTGTTTGCATGTTCAATTACTCCTGACTTATCCAATGGCTAGGCAACACTGCGCAACAGTGCCCGAACGGGGGAAGCATCCAGTGAGTCGAGTTTTAACGGCGGGGCGATCAGCTCATACGCTCCGGCAGGCACGTCATCCAATACCAGGCCTTCTAAAATCGCCATGCGATGACGCTTAATAGCTTGATGCGCACTCATGGTTTTCGAGCTCTGGGGATCCAGTGACGGGCTGTCGATGCCAATCAGACAGGCGCCACGCTCTGCAAGTAAGTCGATGGTCTCTGAGGCTACCGCCGTAAAATCAGACTGCCACTCATGGTGCGGAAACTGCAGATAGGTTTTGAAAATCACCCGCTCAACCTGATCCGGCAGCTGATCAATAATGTCCTGCGGTTTTATCCAGCCAACTGCCTGAGTAGCATCAATCACCACACACGGACCAATGTAATATTCCAGGCTGACCGCTTCCATGCTTTTACCCTGTGCATCGTAATGCACAGGCGCATCGGCATGAGTACCTGAGTGGCACGACAGGGAAAACTGACCAACGTTGACCGGGCATTGCTCGCTCATTTCCCAGTGGAAATACGAAGAGAATGCCGTGTCTCCCGGCCAGACCGGTAACCCCTGTCGCAGCGTTTGCGAAATATCCCAGATTTTAGTCATGCTTCGGCCCTTCAATAGAGGTACGCACCGACCACAATTCCGGGAAAAATTGCAGCTCCAGTGCTTTGTTGAGGTATTTCACCCCCGAAGTGCCACCCGTGCCGCGACGATAGCCAATGATGCGCTCAACCGTTTTCATGTGGCTGAAACGCCATTTCTGGAAATTGAATTCCATGTCGACCAGCTTTTCGGCCAGCTCATAGAGATCCCAGTATTCGTTGCTGTTGTTGTAGATTTCCGCCCAGATGCGTTCAATGTCTTCGCTGGGCTGATACGGCTGGGAGAAGTCCCGGTTGAGGTGAGACTCAGGCACATCAAATCCGCGGGCTTTCAGCAACTGCAGCGTGATGTCATAAATGCTTGGCGCATGGAGAACGGACTTCAGGTGATCGTAATATTTCGGGTGTGCGCGGTGCGCCTGAATCATGGCCTCATTTTTATTACCCAGCAGAAATTCCAGTTCGCGGTACTGATAAGACTGAAAACCAGAACTCTGGCCCAGTTCATCGCGGAAGCTGGCATAATCGGCTGGCGTCATGGTTGCCAGCACTTCCCAGGCGTTCAGCATCTGAGACTGAATGCGTGCCATGCGGCTCATCATTTTAAATGCCGGGCGCAGTTTGTCCTTGCGAATATTCTCCACCGCTCCATAGGCTTCGTGCAGACAAAGCTTCATCCATAGTTCAGACACCTGATGAATGACCACAAATAGCATTTCGTCGTGCTGCTGGGTAACCGGGTGCTGGCAGGAGAGTAATGGTCCCAGGGCGAGATACTGCCCGTAGCTCATGTCCTGATCCCAATGCACTTTTTCATTGTCCAGGTCCACTTTCAGCGCGGGTGCAGTCTGATTTTTATCCATTTTATTCATCCACTATTTCCTTGCCTGTCAGAGGCTATTGACCATTCATTTATTAGTTTACGAGACGGCTTTTTAACTGTAAATTTCATAAAATATTCAAAAACCATTAACTTTATTCATACATTATGGCCACAAAAATCAGTACAAGACACTTGCAAATGATAATGGCTGTGGCAAAGGCAGGTAGTGTGTCTGAAGCAGCCAGTCAGATTGGGCTGACGCAATCTGCGCTCAGTCATCGCATTCGTGAAGCAGAACGATTGTTAAATACCGAACTGTTTTACCGCCAGCATAAGAAGCTCATTCCGACCAGCGCAGGGAAACGGCTGCTGTTATCTGCCACTGTGGTACTCAGTGAGCTGGAAAGGGCTGAAAACGACATCGACAAACTGTCGGTGGGGATAGAGCACGTCATTCGGGTAGGTAATGAAGCCTACGGCGGTTACCATTGGCTGCCGCCCTTTATTAAGCTGTTTAATGAGGACTTCCCCAGCTATTCGGTCGAAATCATTCCCGATGTCTCTCTCGACCCGTTTACGGCGTTACGCAACGGTACGATAGACATTTCTATTGTCTCTGGCACGGTAACTCAGACTGGCTTCCGGGTGCTGAAACTGTTTCGGGATGAAATGATCGCTGTGATGCATAAAGACCACCCGAATGCCGGTAAAGCCTGGCTGACACCGCAGGAAATCGCCGCTGACACTTACATTACTTACCACACCACACCCGGTCCCGGACGTGAATACGAACAACTGTTCAGTCCGAATCACCTGTTGCCGCCGAAAGTCATCCGGGCTGGTGTGACCGAAGCGGTCGTGGAATTTGTCAGAGCAGGTATGGGGATTACGATCATGCCAGGCTGGGTGATAAAGCCGTACCTGAAAAGCGGCGAGCTGCGGACAGCCCGAGTGACAGAGCAAGGGCTCTACCTGAACTGGCAAGCCCTGATTCGGAAGGATGAACGCTCAGATTCGCCCATAGTGACTTTTGCTAAAGCACTGAAGCGGACGGATCTGCCGGCGCTGTAACTGTGCTGGTCATTGTCAGTGACATGGGCTGGTATCGCAGGCCGGCAAGCTCTGCCGCCGCCCCCGTTTTCTGAAATCCCTGCGCCTGATAAAAAGAGACTGAATTCAGTGAAGCACGCACGGTGAGCTCAGCATGACGAACCTGTTGAAGTAAAACCTGCAGCAACTGAGTCGCAATGCCTTTTCCCTGCCAATCCGGCAGCACAAATAACATCGCCAGATGTGCCCCTTGTTTGAGTTCTGCCATACCAATAATTTTGCCCTGCTGCTCATACACCAATATCAGGTTGTCTTCCTGCAGGCGAAGCAAGAGCGCTTCTTTTGAGGCCACTTTAAAGAAAGTATGGATACCGGCCGGCGCGAGTTGCTTTGCCGCACTTGCCAGAAACGCACTTTTCACTAATGCCTCGACCTCTTCAGCATCGTCTGCCGTCATCACTCTGATTGCCATGCGCTTCCCCTTGCTGCCAAAATCCAATCAATGTGTTTACTGTCGCTCTTTCTGCACCGTTATATCAGCGCCGTTCTTTCAACAAAGGTAAAATCACACGTCTGTACTCCGCCAGCGCAATGTTATCCGCCTCGACGGTAGCAGCGTTCGGTTCATGGAGAGATGTCCAGATCACCGCTTCCGCTTCCTGTGCCGACAGCTCACCCGTCCAGTCTGTCACTACATAATAATGCAGCCGTTGTAACTCTGTGGTGGGATGATACAAGGTACACAGCGGAAAATAGGCAATCGGCGTCACCGTCAGCTCTTCGGCAACCTCACGGATCAGCGCCTGCTCAAGGCTTTCTCCTGCTTCGACATGCCCACCGGGAATGGCCATCAGGCCAGGATCAACCACTTTGCTCAGCTTGCGCTGTTCAAGCAATACCTCTTCACCGCGTATCAGCAAAAATGACACGCAATCATGTACTTCTCTTTGCATTATTCTGCTCTTCCTCTTCTCGCCATGGGATGATCCGGGTGCAATTGCAGCAAATCCCACAAGTTGCCGTACAAGTCTTCAAACACAGCGACTGTGCCGTAGTCCTGCTCCTGAGGCGGACGTACAAACCGGATGCCGTCGGACACCATACGCTCATAATCTCGCCAGAAATCATCTGTGCTCAGAAACAGAAATACCCTGCCTCCGGCTTGATTGCCAATGAAATTACGCTGCTCAGGGGTGGACGCTCGTGCCAGCAACACAGTGACGCCGTTGGAACCCGGTGGCGAAACCACCACCCAGCGCTTATCCTGTTCGGGTTGATAGCTGTCTTCGATTAAGTCAAATTTAAGCTTATTGACGTAAAAGTCGATCGCTTCATCGTAGTCACCGACAACCAGGGCAATATGCACTATGGCCTGTTTCATATGGAGGTATCCTGCTTATACTGCTGAATAATAAAGCCTTCACTGCTTTGCGGCGGCTCAAAAAAACGGGTAATTGCATCAAACGCTTCATCCGTGGTAAACGGGCTGCCTGCAGGCAAATCCTGACTGCGAATTTTCAACTGCGCTTTGCATACCTCGTCTGGTTTATCGACATAATGCAGGCAGTGCTCAACACCTGTCGCGGCAATCAGGCCGGTAAACCACTGACGCTGCGACACCGTATTGGCCGGGAAATCCAGCACAACAGATATCCCTTTGGCGAGCAAATCCTGAACATGCGGCTGTATGGTTTTCTTTAACCGCTCTGAATACTGGATGTAATCAGCCAGACTGCGAACCTCTTGCGGGTATAAGGTGCTGAGCCACTCATCTTCTACCAGCAACACGGCCTGATGGGTTTTGGCAATCTGTGCCGCTAATGTGGATTTTCCCGCTGCCATTTTACCGCACATAAAATGCAGTGTAGGAATCGCAGTCATTCGCATCTCCTTGTGGTTAGCCTGCTCTTCAGGCATTCAGACCGCTCCGCTCGGTTCAAACCGATACACCTTACCGCCAACCCATAGTTGCCCTTCGGTTGCCTCCAGATGGATCAGATTAGGGTATTCCGGATAGCCCATGTGAACGAAAGCCGGTTGTTCCAAAGGCAAAGGCAGCGCCGCACAGCACACCGCGCAAGCCGGATCCTCCGGAATGTTATATAAGGGGTTAGATGCTCTTGCATGCCAGCCGTCGCCCGTAGACACATACAACACATAGCCACTGAAGTTTTTCCCCTGATTCCATGCAGCCAGTGTATCCAGATCAAAACGGACGGCGTTCAGGGCGGAGATGTCTTTCAGTTCGATACACCATTTGGGTTTACCGGCACTGTAGAGTCCGGCCTTGAGGATCTGGCTGGCATCCAGGCCAAACCAGCCAGGTTCAGGCTGACCGGTAAAATCGGGAGTGACTGCCGTCGACAAGGCCATACTAACGCTGACCACATCTCCGGATTTTCGTACGTCGCTGATACCCGCCCCGGTTTCGACACGAAACGCAGCCTGGGCAATATGGCTTGCCGCACCCAGTAGTGCGTGACCGCAAATCGGCGCTTCTTTTGAGTCCGGGTAAAAGAAACGAAACCGGACATCAGCTTGCTCGCTGGGCGAAATCACAACAGTGACAGGAATACCAGAATTCATCGGATTTTCCGGTACTTCAGATATCGCCATCAGATTACCGCCCACATCCTTGCGCTTACCAAATACGTTATAAATATGCATCTTTCAGTCCAGATAGGGTTCAACAACAGACAAACAACGATTTACCGTGTCTTCTTTCTCTCCGACCGGAGCCACATAGTGGATTGCGTTTTTAGCAGCCTCCACACTCGCTAATTTCGCGATGAGCCAGGTTGCAAGATACTGAGATGCCAGACAGCCTCCGGCTGTTGCGACCGACTGGGATGCATGAAAAGGCTGCTCAAGCACCACTAATCCGGCGTCCATCGCCCAGGGCTGAGTCGTCAGGTCGGTACAGACAGATGCGTTATCCAAAATGCCCAGTGCCGGCAACAGCAGCACACCAGAACACTGAGTAGCAATCAGCTGTTTTTGCGGGCTCAGCGTTAAAGTGCTCATTAGTGATTGGTCGGCAACGATCTGTCGGGTCAGCGACCCGCTGCCGATGATGACTGCATCGGCCTGATTGGCGTAGGCCAGAGGTTGGTGGGCGGAGATGGTCAGTCCGTTCATTGAGGTTACTGTCGGCGTGGGACTGGTGATCTGCACCTGCCAGTTCTCGCTTTTGACCCGATTCAGTATTGAGTAAGCAACCAGCGAATCCAGTTCATTGAATCCTTCGAAAGTCAGTATGGCTATTTTCATTGCAGCATCCTTTGCAAAGCGGAGTGATACGCTAGATTAACGAAAGACAGATTACCCTGATTTAACAGCCAGTTGCCAGCCCGAATTCACCCGGTTCATTGTCCTGGACGCGGCACATTTTCATCGCTGACATTCTGCTCCTGAATAATCTCTTCCGCCCACTCCTCATCTTCCGTCTCAGCTTGCAGGCCGTTCTCCTTTTGTGCGGCAGACGGTTCAAGATACAGCTCAGTAAATAATGCGAAATGATCCGATCCAATAGACGGCAGACGCTGAATCTGGCTAAGTCTGAAATGGTGGCTGTGGAATATATGATCCAAAGGCCAGCGCAGAAACGGATAGTCGGCATGGAAGGTATTAAACATGCCCCGCCCCACGCGCGGGTCCAGTAAGCCGCTGATCTTTCGAAATAACCGCGTGGTCGACGACCAGGCAACATCGTTCAAATCACCGGTCACAATAATCGGCTGTGTGCTGCCGGATACACTGCGTGCCACCAGTATCAACTCGGCATCCCGTTCTGCCGAGGCCGGATTTTCAGTCGGGCTTGGCGGGGCTGGATGCAGAAAATGCATTCTGATTTTTTCGCCACAGGGAAGCACCAGCAACGTATGCATGGAAGGCACATCGTCTTCGATCAAAAACTCAACACTGGTATCCTCTAAAGGAAACCGGGCATAAACATGCATGCCGTAGAGATTATCCAGCGGGCACTTCATGGTATAAGGTAGCTGAGTTTCAAGTGTATCCAACTGAGACTGCCACCAGTCATCCGATTCCAGCGTCACCAGCACATCAGCCTGATACTGATGCACCAATGTGATTAACTTATCCGCCTGATGGTTCGGTGTCAGCACATTGGCTGTGATGATTCGCAGCCGCCTATGGCTGTTTTCACCGTTCGCCGTCTTCACCTCCTGACGCCAGAGCCGCGTATAAGGCAAAATCCACCACAACTGCCAGCCCAGACACACAAAGCACACCACAATAACCAGCCAGTGTACGTGAACAAAAGCATTAGCAATCAGCAGAAACAAAGCAAACACTGCCAGTTGCAGACGAGGAAAATCCCAGCCGCGCACCAGCCAGTGCGGATGCCGCCATAAGGGAAGCAGCGTGACAATAACAAGTAACAACGTCAGAATCGTTAGCGCATCAACCATAACATTTGCTCTGAAACCCAACATTCACCATTCGGCCCATGCAGAAAGGTATTGCTTCCTGCCCTAAGTATTGAGTTTAGAAGGTGTTTTCACACTGGGGATATTTCAGCTAGATCCGCTTCACAATGACTCATCATTCATCCGCTTTTTTACTCACAATCTCTGGCTGGCTAATGGGTTGAGCTTGGCGATCAAAAAAGGGATTCGGGCGTCCTTTTCCGGTCAGTTTCCAGCCCAGGATTTTCAGCATTACGCGAATCATCATTGGCCAGACGCGATTATTCCGCAGTATGTCTTCAGGCAATGGCGGGTTGGCATGTTGCGGGTAGGCATGCGCACGCACCGGGCCAAGGTGCTCTTCGGTTCTGTCTTGTGCTGATATCACTTTTTCGATTAAGCCAACAAAAGGAAAACCAGGTTTGAGGGTGTTCGCAATGGGCGTATTGCAACATCCGGCATACCAGCGAAATAAGCCTTCCGGTGTCAACCGTAAACAGCGAATGTGCTCACTGCCATTTGTCCATTGCACGCTGGCCGGACTGAGCTGAAAAATCGCCGTACCACGATGCGCCGTGAGTATCCGTTCAGGCGACAACGGTAGTGTTCAAAGTTTTGTGTCTTTTCCTACACTTCCTAAAAAAGGGGGGAGACACATCATGGCTGATAAATACGAAATTGATATCCAGGCATTCGCCAAAGCGCTGCAGTCCGGGCAAAA
>NZ_JAUOQQ010000014.1:0-137438 GCF_030547675.1 Photobacterium sp. 2_MG-2023 | reverse complement strand
CAAAGAACAAAAAGGGGCTTTCTGGGTACTCTTTGCCCCAACAAAGAGTACCTGGCGCGCATCACACAATGCCAAGTAAACCACCGGACTCAAGCGCGACATACCTCAGCTGTACCAAAATCCCAACCACAAAACTTTCACTCACAGGAAGCGGTTATAAATCCAGCCTCAATCGCAGCATATCTTTATGCTGAATACCCAGCTCAAAGATTGCCTCATCATAGTGATCGAGAAAGAAATCTTTAGCGACACTCTCAACCCGAAACCCCAGCCGCTGGTAAAACGTCAGCTGATAACCGAACGTACCGGTCCCCAGCACGACTGACTGAACACCCTGCTCTTTCAGCCGGGGAAATAATGCAGATAACAGCTGCGAGCCTATGCCCTGCTGCTGAAACGCCGGATAGACCGCCAGATTGAAGACTTCGTAAGTATTTTCTGCGATCAGCTTGGCAACACAGACCCCGATGATTTCGCCATCAACCACAGCAGCCAGGCAATAAGCCCCGTTCAGATAACCCTGAATACAGGCTTCGGAGGGATCAGCTTCCAGCAGCAGGGCCATCGGGATCTGTGCGGCATTAAGATGATGAATTTCAATCATGACAGACTCAGCGCCATAATCAGCTCGTCTGCTGTCTGGCCCGTTACCTGAAAACCGGCTTTTTCATAACGGTGTTTTGCTGCCAGGTTATGCGGGTAGACATCCAGCTGGAGTACGCGAGCCTGATGCTTTTCAGCCGCCGTGTGTCTGGCAGCGTTGATCAGCGCCATGCCGACACCAGCGCCCTGGCACCGGCTTTTGACGTACATTTGTGTAAGCAGCACCGTCCGGTTTTCCAGTTCAGACACACCACACAAACCGATAAGTTCTTCACCCTCAAACGCCCCCAGCATAGTGTGCTGCGGGCTTTGGCTGGCTATGTTACGCTCAAAATGCATGGTTGGCTGCTGCCGCTGCTCCTCATAGTTGGCACCAAAGCAGTCTGGATGTAACCGCAGACTTTCCAGACGAATGTCGCGATATGCAGGAATATCAGCAGGGGTTAAAGCACGAATGGTCACTTCCATATCTCGGTCTCTCAGATTTCCTTCTCCTCTGCATGTTAACCACAAATTCAACAAGTTGTATACCCTGTTCCCCGGCTTAGCCTCTGGCAGACAAAATCACTTTCGGCTCAAACATAAAGCAACAAACCTATAAATATTTCTGATAGTCCTTCGACGGTGTGGGCGATGACTCAAGCCCGATATCTTTCTTCAGGTGCGGACTGAATGATTCTGGTTGCAACTGTGTCTTTTTCTGCCAGTTTCCCCATAACCATGGCTTTTTCTGATTAAACAGCTGAATTTCAACTTCCCATTGCAGTGCTACTCTGATCATTTTATTCCCCTTCAGTCACAGTGCCTGCAGGAATTATGCGTATAATGAGTCCCGGCCACGAACGATGATTCATTACACTTACTATAAGCTGAGATTATGGACAATCGACTACAGTACTTATCCGGATTACGCTACTTTGAAGTGGCAGCCCGACGCCAGAGCTACAGCAAAGCCGCCGAAGAATTGTATGTCAGCCAGGCCGCCGTCAGTCAGAAAATCCGCCAGTTAGAAGAGGTACTGGGCTGCAAACTCTTTGTCCGGCAAGGGCGGAACATGATACTGACCACGCAGGGATCCAGTCTGTATACCGATGTTTCACGCGGATTCGATCATATACTGTCCGGTCTGAACCGCATTCAGGCGGAGCCTCTGGAGGGGATCCTGACCGTTAATACCTCCCGATCTTTTGCCTCCCGCTGGCTGATGCCCCGCTTGTGGAAGTTCACTATGATCCATCCGGATATTTCCATCCGGGTCGATGCCACTACCGAAGCGCCTGACATGAAGTACGGTAGTATTGATCTCGCCATCAGACAGGGCCACAAAGTACATCTTGGTGACAGTATTCAGTCCTGTGTGCTGTATGAAGAACCTGTATATCCGCTCTGCTCACCCGAGCTGGCCAATTCGATGAAGTTTACCCATCCGGAACAGCTGCTGAAATGCTGGCTGATTCACTGGGCTGAAACCTGTAATTTAACCTGGGAGCGCTGGTTTAACACGGCGGGAATTGACGTGCCCGAGGGGAACTTACAATGGATGGAAGTCAGCACCTTTGAAATGGGGTTGAATGCCGTCATGGCCGGTCACGGCGCCTGTTTAGGCACGCTGAGTCTGGCCGGTGATTTCATCGAAAACGGCCTGTTGGTCAAGCCTTTTGACATTGGCTTAGTGCCGGGTATCCGCTACACCTTATTTTACGACCGCACCTCACCGCGCATGACCCGTGCTCAGGCCTTTATCGACTGGCTGCATCAGGAAGTCCGACAGTCTCAGGCACAGCCCGTGCTTACATGACTACTTGCAAGAATGACTTCCTGTGCACCCTCTTTTATGGATCCCCGCCTTCGCGGGGATGACTAAAAAAACAACAAATACAAACATTTATAGCAACAGCATAACGCACAAGTAAAACCAAACTCTACGTATGGCCTTACTGTCATTCACACCAGCACACTAGTACCTAAAAAATTCAAATTACTCATTAACTAAACGTCATCCCCGCGCAGGCGGGAATCCATCTGGCGCGCTAAACAGCATGCATTCACTTATCCCCCTCCCGCCCAAAATAGCTCATTTGGTGTTGCAAGAACAAATTTGAACCTCTATGATAACCATTAAATGAGCCACACCAAATGACCCATCTCTGAGACCACAGACAGAAGCTGTCCTGTTAAGGAGTCACTATGCCCACCCTGTACGGCTATATTCGCCTGTCGCCGAAAATGAGCGATCCTGAAGCGTTGATCCGGCAAATTACCGATTATGATCCCAATCTGCGGCTGTTCCGGGAAACCGGGATCCGCGGTAACGTTCCTGCTGAGGAGCGCCCCCGGTACCGCGACTTATTCAACACCCTGAAACCGGGTGATCAGTTGATCGTCCGCTGGGTGACAGATCTCGGTTTTCATTTCGATGCCTGCCATCAGACCCTTCAGCAATTACTGGACAAAGGCGTGATCGTCCATACCGTGAACCAACCACTGACCTTCAAACCGGGCTGCCCAATCACCGATGCCTTGCTGCTGATGCTCAAAGGTTATGCGAACTCACACACCCAGCACCGGTTGTGGGCCGCCGAGGCGGGTCGGGATTCACTGCGCCAGGACAAAGCTGCATGGAAAGAAAAATTTCGCGGCCGCCGTGCCAATCATGAAGTGCACCACCAGATTGCCATGCTGCTCAAGGCAGGGAAAACCCTGCAGACAGTGGCTGACGAAACCGGTGTCAGCCTTTCTACGGTAAAACGTGTCAAAGCAAAGATGCAGCATCACGGCCACGAGCTGTAAATCCAAATTCAAACAGAGACCAACACATGCAAAAACGACTACAACCCAAATCATTTACTGTGCAGCAAGCGTTTGATATCAGCCCGAACATGCGTCGCGTGATTCTGACAGGCGAAGATATCCGCCATCTTCCGGCCGACAGTGCCGGTCAGTATGTCAAACTGCTGTTCACTCCTGCCGGCAGTACCGACCTGAGCACATTGTCTGAGGGCCAGAAACCTGTGCTGCGCACCTTCACCATCAGTGAATTTGATCCAGAGCAGGACACCTTGGCGCTGGATTTTGTCAAACATCACCACAAGGACAAGAGCCAGCGCAAAGACGAGCACCAACACAAAGGCGAGATCACGCCGGAACAAGGCGGTTATGCGTGTCACTGGGCCATGCACACTCAGCCAGGCGAACAGATTTCCCTCGGCGGACCAAATACCATTCAGGGCCTGGCCGATGACAGTGACTGGGTACTGATCATTGGTGATATGACAGCACTGCCTTCCATTCAGCTCAAAACAGCCCGCCTTGCGGCAGATAGCCAGGGTTATGTGGTGCTGGCACTCAGCAGCGAGCAGGATTTACCGGCACTGCAGTTGCCCTCAGGCGTTGAATTAATCACTGTGGTGGATGGGGAACGCTCAGGCACCGCACTGGCTGAGAAAGTAACGCAACTGCGCTGGCCGGATGGAAAGCCAGCTATCTGGTGTGCCTGCGAATTCAGCACTATGCGGGCCATTCGCCAGCACATCAGCCAGCAGGATCAGTTCGATCGCAAAACTTGTTACATCAGCAGCTACTGGAAACACGGGGTAACGGAAGACGGGCACAAGGTCATCAAGCGCGAGGATCAGGACAGCTATCATGGCGAAGCCTGATGCCGAGACGGCAGAGGGATCAGCGGTGTCTGCCGCTTTTTCCTGGCGTCCGATTTTACTGGCCTGCCTGACCATCAGCATAGGTCAGTTTGGCATGGGGCTGGTGTTTCCTTCCCTGCCCTGGATAGCCAAAGACTTTGGCATATCCATCGATCAGGCTCAGCTGCTGATTTCGGTCTACTTACTCGGTTTCGGTCCGTCGCAATTCATCTACGGCCCGATCTCAGATGCCTTAGGCCGTCGCCGCGTGCTGTTAGCCGGAATCCTGCTTGCAGTGGCCGGTCTGATTCTGGTGATCCTTGCCAGCGACAGTTTTTACGGCTTAGTGGCCGGTCGCCTGATGCAGGGACTGGGGGCGGGTTGCTGCGCTGTGCTGGCCCGCGCCTCGACACGGGATTCGTACACAGGTGAACAACTGCCGCAGGCGCTGTCTTATCTGACCATGGTGGCCTCGTTTACGCCGATTTTTGCGCCCGTGATTGGCGGTTTCATTAACCACCACTTTGGCTGGCTGTCGGTCTTTATCGTGCTGGCGAGCTATATTACCCTGGTGTGGTTTGCATTGTGCCTGATGTTCAAAGAAACCATGCACGACAAGCAAGCTGTGCCTTCAGTGAGGAAAGTCGCTGCGGATTACCGCTCGCTGTTGTCGTCACGTTATTTCCTGAGTTTTGCCAGTATCGGCTGGCTGAACTTCAGTCTGGTCGTCACCACCATCTCGCTGATGCCCTTTATCATGCAGGTTCAGATTGGCATGACCTCAGACGAATACGCCCTCTGGGCTCTCCTGCCGACTGCAGGGTTGTTTTGCGGTGGTTTTCTGGTCAGCTGGCTGCGGCCAAAAATCGGCACCAAACGCATGCTGTACCTCGCACCTGCCGTTCATCTCATTGCGGCGGCCTGGTTAATTCTTACACCGCTGACACCACTGATGATGATGCTGGGTCAGTTCCTGATGGTGTTTGGCAACGGCATCGCCATGCCTTGTGCCCAGTCGCAGGTGATGCTGCCGTACCGCAAACAGGCTGGCACTGTGGCCGCGTTATCCGGTGGCGGGCAGATGCTGCTTTCAGCCCTGGTCAGTATGGCGCTGATCAAGCTGGGCATTCATCAGGCCTGGCAGCTTGGCTGTGTGATCGGGGTCTTTGCACTGATTGTCGCCCTGAATATCCGTAACGGGTTCCGCACGCCGTTACCTGACAGCCAGTAAAGAAAAACACCTGCCCCTGTTCGGGTTAACAGGGGAAGGTGTTCAGCCACAGTAAAGCGACAGGGTTATGAGGAGCGCAGGAAATCGAGCATCCAGCGGGTGACTCTTTCACTGTCTACCGGCATGTGCAACGATGTCAGTCCGGTATCCAGTACTTTGGCTGGTAACAGCGCCTTTCTTGCCAGCATCAGGTCCCGCGAATAGGCCTTGCTGAATTCAGGGTGGCCCTGAATGCCGAGAAAATGCTCGCCCACTTGCAGCATGTAATACGGGCAAAAATCACTCCCGGCCAGCACAGCCGTATCATCCGGTAACCTGACCACCTGATCCTGATGGCTGACCAGCAAAGACAGATCGGACGGGAACGCGGCATTTTCCGTTACTCCCGCCGGCAACGCATGCAGCGCATGTGTCGCCACACCAATCCCCCAGCCCTGCGGCGCCTGAATCACTTCGCCCCCCAGTGCTTTTGCGATCAACTGATGACCAAAGCAGATCCCCACCAGCTTCTTTTTACGGGCATGCAACGCCCGCACAAAAGCCAGCAACGGGGGGATCCAGGGCAGGTCATCGTTGACACTGTGACGACTGCCCGTGGTCATATACACATCGCATTCATCAACATCCTGCGGCAGCTCGCCGTCCAGCGCCCGGTAAAAAACCAGTTCCGGCGCGTCACCGGCATCGCGCAGCAGCTGAGTGAACATCGCCGGATAATTACCGTGGTCAGATTGCAAATCCTGCCTGACATCATCGCACTGCAGAATACCCATTCTTACCGTCATGGAGCCTCCTGGTGTCAGTGCTGTGGCAAGCGGCCCGTCACAGCGTCCACAAAAATCCGGCTGTATTGCTCGGCGCTCAGTGCAACAGGATTTCCGCCTGCCGACGGGTCCTGCACCGCCATGCGGCCTACACGCTGTGCTTCTTCAACCGTAATATCAATATCCGCCAGCGTATGGGGGATCTGCAGGGCGGCACGGAAATCCAGAACCCAGGTCAGGAAAGCATCGAAACCGGGCTCGGGTAAATCCAGATAGCGGGCCAGATGGGTCAGCTTATCTTCAATCGCACTGCGGTTTGCCACCAGCACATAGGGCATCAGGATGGCATTCAATAAGCCGTGATGCTTGTCGTATAACGCCCCCAGTGTGTGGGCGATGGCATGCATCCCGCCCAGACCACGCTGAAAGGCAGTCGCGCCCATACTGGAGGCCACCAGCATCTGGGTGCGGGCCTCAAGGTTACTGCCGTCGGCAACCGCCTGTGGCAGATAGGCTTTAATCAGCCGGATCCCTTCCAGTGCGATACCTTCGGCCATCGGGTGATAGCCGTTGGCACAATAGGCTTCAAGATTATGCGACAGTGCATCCATACCGGTCGCCGCTGTGATATGCGGCGGCAGCCCGGTCGTCACCGCCGGGTCGAGCAACACACGTACCGGCAGCATCTTAGGATGAAAAATGATCTTTTTGACGTGGTTGGCCGTATCAGTGATCACAGATGCACGCCCGACTTCAGAGCCGGTCCCGGCTGTGGTCGGGATCGCGATAACAGGGGCAATAGCATCCACATTGGCCTGCAACCAGTTGTCGCCCACATCTTCGAATGCCCACAGCGGCAGTGACTGTCCCGCCATCAGGGCAATGGCTTTGGCGGCATCCAGGCTGGAACCGCCACCAAAGGCAATCACACCGTCAAAACCGCCCTGACGATACACAGTTAGGCCGTCTTCGACATTCTCGCCGGTCGGATTACCCTGAATCCGGCTGAACACCTCACAGCCAATGCCGGCTTCGCGGCATAACGCCACAGTTTCCGTCACCATGGGCAGGGCTGCCAGTCCGGGATCGGTGACCAATAATGCGTTGCTGATCCCGGCGCCGCGGCATGCCTGTGCGATTTGCTGTAAACAACCTTCACCTACTGTGATCGGCGTTGGGTAATTCCAGTTTCCTTTCAGCGACATCTTGCTCTCCTTAACGCCGGTTCAGGCCAGTGATTTAATATGAAATGACTTCGGACGTGTCAGCGCCGCAAAGCCCAGAGCCGACAAGGTGCAGCCGCGGCCAGACTGTTTCACCCCGGTCCAGGCCAGCGCCGGATCGAGATAATCACAACGGTTAATAAAGAAAGTACCGGTTTCCACCTGCTGACCTAAGGCAATACCCCGCTCAATATCACGGGTAAAAATGCTGGCGGTCAGGCCAAAATCGCTGTCGTTCATCAGCGTGATAGCTTCTTCATCGCTATTCACTTTCATAATACCGACAACAGGCCCGAACGATTCTTCGTGCATCACGCGCATCGAATGATCAACCTGGGTCAGAATCTGCGGCGCCAGATAGGGCGATCCGGCCTGACTGAGCGGAAAAGCCTGCTCATCAATATGGGCAACTGCACCCTGCGCTATCGCCTCCTGAATCTGGCCACGGACAAAATCAGCGGCACTGGTACGGACCAGCGGCCCCAGCGTCGTGCCCGGCTCATCCGGTCGGCCCAGCTTATATTGTCTGACGATCGCTACCGCTTTTTCGACAAAGGCGTCATACACAGAAGCGTGAACATAAATACGTTCAATACCGCAGCACGACTGGCCGCTGTTGAAAAATGCCCCGTCAATCACGGTGTCAGCCGCATCATCCAGATCGGCATCTTCGCGCACGTAAGCCGGATCTTTACCGCCCAGCTCCAGTCCAACGCCGATAAAACGGCCTGCGGCGGCTTGCTCGACATGCGCGCCGGCCGGTACTGAGCCGGTAAAGGCGACATGATTCACCGCGTCAGACTGGATCAGTTTAGTGGTGTCTTCGTGCGTCAGATGCAAAAACTGAAACACCCCTTCCGGCAGACCTGCGGCATCAAAAGCCGATTTCAGCCGCTCAGCACACAGGGGCGTTTGTGCAGAATGCTTGAGGATGACACTGTTACCGGCCAGCAAGGCAGGCACAATACTGTTGATGGCCGTCAGGTACGGATAATTCCAGGGGGCGATCACCGCCACCACACCAACGGGCTCACGGGTAATGTAACGGCTGAAGCCGGGCTTGTCGGGTAAAGTGATCGCGGCCAGCGCCGCATCGCTTTCGGCGATCATATGGCGTGCCCGTTCCGCCAGACCGGCAATTTCACCCTGCGCATAGCGGATCGGTCTTCCCATCTGCCAGCAGATTTCCTGGCCGAACTCCGCTTTATTGGCTTCAAACCAGTCAACCGCTTTGCTGCACATTGCCTGACGCTCGCTCAGTGCAACGCTGGCCCAGCTTTTCTGGGCACTTTTCGCCAGCGTCAGCGTTTGCTGAATCTCATCGCCAGAGGCAAGCGGACGCGTGACATACACACTGCCGTCTACCGGCGATATCGTTTGTTGCATTCGAGTCATGACGCATCTTCCTTAAATAATTTCGAAATAACGATCCATTTCCCAGTCAGTCACGTGTTTTCTGAATTCACGCTCCTCCCACTCACGGCTGGCAGCAAAGTGCTCAACGAACTCATCACCGAACATGGTTCGGGCAGCGTCAGACTGCTTAAACCGCTGCGCGGCATCCCACAGGGTACGTGGTAATTGTAGCTCTGGTGCATGTTGCTGTTCGTAGGCATTGCCCTTCACCTGCTCGAACGGTTCCCATTCCTGCATAATGCCGTACAGACCGGAAGCCACGGCGGCTGCCAGCGCGAGATACGGGTTAGCATCTGCTGCGCCTAAGCGGTGTTCGATGCGCTGGGATTGTTCACTGCCGGGGATCACCCGCAGGGCCGTGGTACGGTTTTCCACGCCCCAGGTGGCATCTGTCGGTGCCCAGAAGCCGGGGATCATACGGGTATAGCTGTTGATGGTCGGTGCAATCAGACACAAAAACTCAGGCATTAAGCGCTGCTGGCCGGCCAGAAAATGGCGCTGCAGTTTGCTCATATTGTGAGTCTGTGTCGGGTCGTAGAACGCCGACGAGCCGTCTTTGTTTTTCAGCGACACATGAATATGGCCACTCTGGCCCGGATAGTCTCCCGACCATTTCGCCATGAAGGTCGCCAGCAGATCCCTTTTCTGAGCCAGTACTTTCATAAAGGTTTTGAACAGTGCCGCTTTGTCGGCCGCCGCTTCAGCGCCATCAACCGCGATGGCGGCTTCTAAAACACCGGGGCCGGTCTCTGAGTGAATACCCTCAATCGGAAAATCCATCTGCTCACTCATGCCCAGAATGGCTTCATACAAGCCGGAATGCACCGAGTTTCGGATCATCGAATAGCCAAACCAGTCCGGCGTGATGGTTTCCAGGTTGCGAAAGCCTTTTTCTCGGGCTGAGTGCGGTGTTTCATTGAAAACGAAGAACTCATATTCAAGGGCGGCAAACACGTCAAAGCCCATGTCACTGGCTTTTTGCAGCACCTTGCGCAAGGTGCCGCGCGGGCAGACTTTTTCGGCTTCATCGGTAAATTCGGCAATAAACAGCAACATACCTTCTTCACCGTAAACCTCCCGGCAGGTGTGCGGCAAAATGCGTACCGGGGCGTCCGGGTAGCCGGTATGCCAGCCGGTATAACGGGTATTGTCGTAGAGCTGATCTTTGGAGTCCCAGCCCAGCACGACGTCACAAAACGCGAACCCCTTTTCAAGCGATGAAAAGAACTTGGATTTCGACATATATTTACCGCGCATGATGCCGTCGTTATCAAACAAGCCGACTTTCACGTGGGTCAGTGCGCGTTCTTCTACAATGGCCATTGCATCGGCAATCGTCTTCACTTCTCTGGCTTCCATGTGTACCTCTTTCATCAAGATGACTCGTTCCTGAGCCTGTTTGGAGATAAGTTCAATCCGGACGCACTGACCAACAGCGGCAGCGCGTCCTCAAATGACATTAACTGAGTTCAGATTCTGCATCAGCAATCAGGTCAAACTCTTCTTCCGGCGCATTGGCGACAATACGGTGACGGCTGTACAGCGTGAAGTAAGTCAGCATGACAGCGTAAAAAAGGGCGGACCACAGCGCCGCCTGCAGGCTCACCACAAAAGTGGATGCCAGCGCTACCAGCGACAGTGCCAGCGCAATGCCCGAGGTCAGCGTGCCACCCGGCGTTTTATAAGGGCGTTCCAGCGCTGGCTCTTTGCGGCGCAGAATAATATGGGACAGACTCATCAGAGCGTAAGATACGGTCGCGCCAAACACCGCCATGGTGATCATCAGATCCCCTTCGCCGGACAGCGACAACAGAAAGCCGATGATGCCGGGCACGATGAGCGCCCAGACAGGCACTTTACGCTCGCCGGACAGCGACAGAAAACGCGGCAGGTAGCCGGCACGCGACAGTGCAAACACCTGGCGTGAGTAGGCATAAATAATAGAAAAGAAGCTGGCAATTAAGCCGAACAGGCCAACAAGGTTAACGAATTTCGCCGCCAGCGATTCCGTGCCGTACACCGACTGCAAAGCACCAACCAGCGGCGCACTGTGCGATTTCATGGCTTCGGCTCCGGCACCGCCCGGCACCAGAATCAGCACCACAGCGGCAAATACTATCAGTACCAGCATGGAAGCGATAATGCCACGCGGCATATCTTTGGCCGGATTGGTAGCTTCTTCAGCCGCCAGCGGCACACCTTCGACCGCCAGGAATAACCACATGGCAAATGGCAGTGCCGCCCAAATTCCCATGTAGCCTTCCGGCAAAAAGGCGCTGGCGCCGGCGACATCTGAATTAACGGCAATATCAAAAAGGTTGTTGATGTCAAAATGCGGCAGCATACCCAGCGCAAAAACTATAATCGCAATCACCGCCAGCAAGGTGATCCCCATCATAATACGCAGTGCTTCTCCGGCACCCCACAAATGGATACCGACGAACACACAATAAAAAGCCGCGTATACTATGGGCCCGTCAATACCGATTAACTCATTCACATAGCCGCCGATGAAAATCGCAATCGCGGCAGGGGCAATGGCATATTCCAGCAAGATAGCGGTGCCGGTCAGAAAGCCTCCCCACGGGCCCATGGCGCGACGGGCAAAACTGTAACCACCGCCTGCCGTGGGAATAGATGACGACATCTCGGCCAGACTCAGCACCAGGCACATATACATCAGCCCCATGACTATCGTGGCCAATAGCATGCCGCCAAACCCTGCCCGCTCTAAGCCAAAGTTCCAGCCAGCGAAATCCCCGGAGATCACATAAGACACACCCAGGCTTGCCAGCAGTACCCAGCCAGCTACGCCTTTTTTGAGTTGTCGTTTACTTAAGTATTCGTCAGAAACGGTATGGGTTTCGACGGCTTGCTCGTTGCTGCCAGACATAACTTTTCCTTTTCTACAGTGAATGAAGTTAAATCGCACATATTGTTAAGCTTTTGTTAACTTAATGGTGGCATCTACTGCCCGGCAACAAGAATCAGTTAGGCTAAAACTAAGGTATAAGTTTTATTAATAGTAAGTGGCATTTCCGTGACGGCGAGCCGCTATGTGATGAATTTTAAGAAGAAAATAGCAGGTTTTTGTGTTCGCTTATGTGTGACCGCTGATGCCGGGGCAAGACAGGAGCGAACGCCAGTGCAACCACCTCGGGTACCAGAAACAAAACCGCTAACAGCAAAGAGGGGGGATGAAATAAGCACCGGCAGCATCTGAACATAACGAAGAGACCACCCCATGCTGCGGCGCATTTTCGCAACGCAGAATGGGGTGGTCTTTGTAAAATGATTCAAAGCACTGCAGGGTTACATCATTTTGCAGCCGGAATCGGAACCGGAACCGGTTTTGGCTTCGGATAGTCACCGCTAATGATGGCTTTATCCGGTCCGTAGTTTCGCAACACAATCCAGAATGGTCCATCGGGTGATGGCAACCAGTTACTTTCCTTATCCGGCCCAGGTGACTCATGCTGGAAATAAATCGTTAATGAACCGTCATCGTTGCTTTTTACTCCCGGAGTCGTACTTGACAGCGAATATCGGTTGATCGGGTTTTCCACCAGCCATCGCTGTGGCAGTTTATACATAGTGAATGACCAGAAATATTTCACTGGTGGTATCTGCCCCGCAGGAAAAGTCACTGAATAATTATTTTTACTGGCATCAAGAGGCTGATCATTCGAATCAAGCGGAATAGAAAAATATACCGCCTGCTCATTAGCATTACCAAAAATACCCAGCACAACCCCCAATGTCCGCTTCAGATAATCCGTGCCAATCCGCTCGCGACTGCCAAACAGTGTGCCTGAATCCAAAGTAGGATCGTTTCCGGCTTTCTGGAATTCGGCCAGCGCATCCTGTACCCCCGCCCGCATCGCATCCTGAATCGAGAGGTCTAAGGCTGAAAAGTCAAAAGGTTCGCCCGTGCCAATGCCTAAGGCTTTGAGTTTATTGTACTCCGCGGCATCATTCGCATTGGGTGACGTAAACGGGAGAAGAAAGTCAGCGTAGCGCCAGAATTGATCTGTTTTTTCATCGCCTTCTGTCCATGCCGGCCAGTCAATGGCCGGTGCTGGCGCTGGGGCGGGCTGACCCAGGAATTCGCTGAGCGGTTGCAGCTTGTACGCTTGCTGTATCTTCTCAACATTAGGCATATCATCCTGCCCTCCGATGAGCTGTGTACGTGTCAGCGTCCCCAGGAACTGACTCTCCCCGCGGATGACTCGTTTAATACCTTCTGGCGTTTCACCTTGCCAGTCCGGTGCAACGAGCATGAAGCTTCCGCCACCGTTGCCATCATTCAAAGAGCCGGGATTATCAATAACATATGCCCACAAATCATCCCACTGGCTGGTGTAGTAACGCTGAGCTTCTATCTCAGGCAAAGTGACTACCCAAGGCTCAGACCGCAAATCCACCCAGGCATAAGAATAAGGGGTATCAATATTGGGTGTGACAATATCTGTGTCTGCGGGGGTAGACGTACCTAAATGCAGCCACTTGCCAAATGCCGCATCCCCTTTAATTGCCTGAGAATACATAGTGCGATAATTCAGCACTAAGGGGTAAACAAAAATGTACGCATCACGGGCATATTCGCGCGCCTGCTCAGCAGTTAAAGAATTCGATGAAGATGAGGTTGTCGTTGTAGCAGAAGCTGTATCCGCGGAGGGATTGGAAGCAGCTTGATTCGGATCGTTACACGCGACAAGCAAAGTCGTCGACAATGTCACGGCAAGTAGACGTTTCATGCGATCAATTCCTGTTGTTCATTTTTAGAAAAGATAACTGTTCGGACTTCGTGTACCACAATGCAAAAACACGCGAGCCAGCCTGCGAAGACGTTATTGCTACTGCTTCAAAGCAGACCGTTTGTAACTTTAGACCAAGACGGAAAGATAAGCATCTAATATCACAATACTTTCAGGCCAAGATTTCGGAATCAGACCATAACAACCAGAAGCAGGATGGTGACGAAAACACGACAGAATCCATTGTTAGGCAGGGAAATGAACGCAGTTGAACGAGCTTGAAGAATTTACGCAAAGTGAACATTTATTCGGGCAATGAAGCAGAACGCCTGCCCGGAAAGTAATGCTCGTTCAGCAAGGGAGAACCTGCTCCCTTGCTGAAGAGTCAGTTAATCAGAAATAACTATCGTACCTGTCTTGCCAGTTTGAAAGCCCCCACCAGTCGATCCAGTTTCTCTGCCAGGCCGGCCAGATCCTGACTGGTTTTTTCCAGCTCCATACTGGCATCCAGCCCGGCCTGCACCGCCTGATTCACCGTATCCATATTGAGATTGATTTCATTGGCCACACTGGATTGCTGCTCTGTAGCCGTGGCAACCTGAGTGTTCATGTCCAGAATCGCGACAACCTGACCCGAAATTTCGTCCAGCGCACTCAATGCGTCTTCGGTGGCTTTGGTGCCTTCTTCAGTCAGGGATTTGCTGCTTTCCATCGCAGTCACTGCGTTTTTCGCTTCATGTTGCAGCTGGTCAATCATACGCTGGATTTCATCGGTCGACTGTGCCGTTTTAGTCGCCAGATTACGCACTTCATCCGCGACCACAGCAAATCCACGACCGGCCTCACCGGCACGGGCTGCCTCAATGGCCGCATTCAGCGCCAGCAGGTTCGTTTGCTCGGAAATGCCGCGAATCACATCGAGAATCGAGCCGATTGACTGCGTTTTATCTGCTAACGTCGCAATCACAGCAGACATGTCATTCATTTCACCGGCCAGATGATTGATGGTATTGGTCGCCGCTTGCAGCGTCTTGCGTCCGGCCTGAGTTTCGCTGTTCGCACTGCCTGCAGACTCTGCGGCACCTGCAGCGTTATTGGAAATTTCATTAATCGTTGCGATCATTTCATTCATCGACGTCACCACCAGTAGCGTCTGTTCGCTCTGGTCTTGCCCTCTCGACAATGCGTGCACCGACTGATCACGCAGCGAAGCTGCAGAGCGTCCCAGGCCAACACCTGTATCAACAACTTGAACGATGATGTCGTTGATCTTGCTGACAAAGATATTGAATGCTTCAGAAATACGGGCTATCTCATCATTCCCTTTTACCGGCAAACGCACCGTCAGGTTGCCATCGCCTTTGGAAATATCTTCCAGCGCCTGCTGCAATCCGGTAAGCGGCATGAACAAACGGTTCAGTATCCACATCAGAAAAGCCGCGCAGATGATAAAAATAATGATGATGGCGGTGAGCTGAGCAATCACAATTTCACTGGCGGCATTATCGACTTCTGTAATAGGAATGCCGACGTCGAACGCGCCGTAAAGCGATCCGTTCACATGCACAGGCATCATGATGTCGTATACCCAGACTTTCTGAACATCCGCATACCACTTGGAGTGTTTCGGTTTACCCTGCCCTGCCCCTTCCACTGTGTAGCTGTCGTCATAGACTTTGTTCAGCTTTTGCGGATCACTGTGGGCAATGGCCGTGATATGCTTATTAATCACTACGGCATAACTGATATCGCTGCGCTGCTTGAGCGACAACACCAGTGCCTGTAAATCGTCTTCCGGCTGCTGAGAGTTCTCAAGCACATACTCAACATTCTTTGCCAGTAGCTCAGCTTGTACCTGCGATTTTTTTAAAATAATACTGTCTATTTCCTGATGAGAAATATACGACGTAGACCAAATACTCGCTATCGCTGCAATGGCAAACATTGCACAGACAACCATCACTATAAATTTTTTCATTAAACGTTAACCCTGACTGTGTGGATTTGTAAAACTCATTGATATCAAAGGAATAGATACATTAACGAACTTATTTTTTGTTGTGCTGAAAAATCCAATGTTTGACCAGAAATGAGCAGACAAAATGCAAGCCTGATTTCATCAGACATGGGTTGCGATAATCCACTTTTTTAATACTTTATCTACATAATTTGAGGTGAATGCACATTTTAACGCACATTATTCTTTTTAGGTATCAATATAAAAGTAATCAAAAAACCACCCATTAAAAACACATAACGGGCATAATTTAATCACATTCAACTGTTTCAGAACTCTTTTTAACTAACGTCCGTTGATAGATAGCTTTCACCCTTCCTTAAAACAGCAAGCATCTTCCAGCAAACAGCAAACAGCAAACAGAGACACGTTTTCTTTAGCCGTTCCCACGATACTCTTGCTGGCACATTACACCTACTTTTAGCAGCTGATGGTGATCTGAATGAAACTGCTTGTCCTGTTATTCGTCCTGACGCTTTCGGCCTGTTCATCAGAAGAACACATTGTTTTCCGGAGCGGCGATAATCAACTGTCCGGGGTGTATCTGCCACCAACAAGGGGCAAGACTAGCAAGGCGGTGCTGCTATTTGTTCATGGTGACGGTGAAATGCCCCATGACGCTTACGGATATTACCCTTTGCTGTGGGATCAGCTCCGCGCCCAAGGGTACGCGATCATGAGCTGGGATAAACCTGGCGTCGGGAAATCTAGCGGAAACTGGCTTGAGCAGTCGATGGCAGACAGACAGGCCGAAGTGCTTGATGCGATTCAATGGGTACAGTCCCGATATGGTTTCACTGCCCGGCAAACCGGTGTAGTGGGATTCAGCCAGGCCGGTTGGGTGCTGCCGTCACTGGCAACCGATCATCAGGCACAGTTTGGCTTTATGGTTGGTATTGGCTTTGCGACCAACTGGATTGAGCAAAGTCGTTACTATACCCGGCTCAAACACACTGAGGCCAGCGCGACAGAGGCAGAGATTCAGGCCGCCCTCAGCGCGTATGACGAGGAAATTGCCTTATTGCTACAAGCACCCGACTATACAGACTACCGGCAAGTGATGGGTGATCACGTCATGCTGGCAGACAGGTACCACTTTGTTCTGAAGAATCTGCAGTCAGATGCCCGGCAGGACTACCCGCTGATTCGCACACCTGCTCTGCTCATTTGGGGAGAGGATGATCTCAATGTCGATGCCCGGCTTGAGTTTGAAAGACACCAGCGCGCTTCAAATCCTTTTGTCTCAACCCGGCTGATCGCAAGCCGAATTACTTGGCTATCCCCTCGACAATCGCGGCAGTCTGGTCGAAATACTGCTGGGTATGGATGCTCGTTTCACGGGCACAGCCAGTTTTCATTTTCAGATTCCGGTTCAGTTGGCACAAATGCAAGATGAGTGATTGAGGAAAACGGCCAGCCATCCAAAACCCGAATACATTTTTAAACACTGAGCCTACCGGAAACTTATTGTTTTCAATCATCTCGCAAAATGTGAAGCGGGCAGTGCTTCATCGGCTTTCAGCAACGTACTCGACATTCTGAAGCCCAAGTGCCGGGAGAATATAATCGGCCAAGAGCTGTAGCGGGTAATCTTCATCCTGATTAAAATAAGCCCCGGAAGTCATGGCAAAGATCAGGCGATATTCGGGCACGACGAACATTTCCTGCCCACCACTGCCACGCATCCCTGCGATCGTCACTTTCTGTCCGTCAACACGAATATCCGGCAGCCACCAATTGTAGCCATACTCAATCGACTTCCACGACCAAAACTTACCGCGCGCAATAAAACTCTGTTTAACCCATTGCGGATCGAGCAGTTGCTGGCCCTGCCACTCACCCTGATTTAAATAAAGCTGTCCAAGTTTGGCTAAATCACGAGTTCGCAAATACAAACCTGACGACCCTAAATACTGGCCGGTCACTTCGTGCGCAAACCATTCGTAATTCGTAATGTTTAACGGTTCAAACAAGGCTTTTTCCGCGTATTCACGCAAATTCTGCCCAGAAACCCGTTCAATCACTCCCCCTAATAAAACACTCGCTCCGCCCTGATAAATAAACCTTTCGCCGGGTGCAAAGGCCATAGGCCGCTCAAGAATATAGGCATAGGGATCGGGGGATAACCACATCTTCATGGCATCGCTGTTCTGAACACCCCATTCCACCCAATCCAACCCCACATTGAACATCAGTGCATTTTCTAACGTAACATCCGATTTGTGCTCCCAATCTGCAACGCGCTCCTGCGGAAAATAGCTGAATAATGGCTGTTTCAGATCCGGAATATCACCAGATTGTAAAAGGCGGCCGATCAAAGTCGCCGTGACTGTTTTTGTCACCGAACGCATCTGATGAGAAGTATCCGGGCCCGGCGGATAATGCGTCGGCATCGGGGTTCCGGTTGGCGTGTTCACAGCTGGATAATATTGTTCAAACACCAATTGACCATCTTTGGCAATCAGCAGGGAATGCACATTCTTCCGCTGACTACGACTCACAAATTGATGAAGTGAAACCAGTTTATCCTCATCAAAACCCAATGCCTTGGGTTTGTTTTCGGGCCAATCTTGCTGGCTGGAAGCCTGAACCCAACTGAAATCACTCATATCCACGTAGTTTTGAATATAAAACGAGACAGCGATCGCTCCCAGAGTAAGCAATATCAATTTTTTCACAGCACGTCCTAATCACCGTTCAGATCAAAAGCGATAGTGAATAGCAAGCTTACTTAAGCAGTAAAAGGCACAAAGTGGGGTTTTCAGCGCTGAAACACATAAATTTTTTCAGATAGAAAAACAGATCGAATCATTCAGTGAAATCAATCACAACTCAAAACACTCAAATCAAATAATCGCAATGGCTCAGAGAAATTTTATAATCGGGAGATAATGCAGACACGACTTATATTGTACTGGCCACTCTTTGAATTTCCCTCTACTGAATTGACGATTCGAAGTAAGCCGGGAATCCATTGAAACACGAAAATCAAAACATTCTCAGCAGATCATTATTCAATCAAACCACCACCGTCCACATCAATTGAGGTGACGAATACGTCGGCCGTGCCGACTTGAATGCCGAGGACTTGCGATAACAATGGCTCCAACACCGACAATAACAGTGAATTCAATAATGACGCGACTAAAGGTAAAACAGTATTTGTCAGTAATCCAAGCACAACGTTGATCACTCCGTTAAGCAGCCCTAAATTAGCCACATTTAACTCAGCATCCAGCTCAATGTTATTCAGGGTGTCACTCAACGTTGCTCCAATTGGGGGGGTAACACTTCCCACTAACTGAGGAAGTTCAAGCATTGGATCAACTGCTTGTGTATGCTCGATAAAATCAGATGTAGAAACAGGCACATCTGCAGATATATCGATCTCCACTGGCACCGTGCCAAGAACAACATTAACATAAGCACCTATCTGGATAGGCTGAGTCACATCCCCAAAATCGGTCGCATCATTTGGTGGACCACCATCACCTACCTTTAAAAGCGCAACCGATGGTTTTGTCGCAAAGGCCATAGTCATACCGTTTCCACCGGACAACTGACAACCATTGGCATCTAATAAACGTGTTTCTGCTTTCGCAACTTCGGCGCTTACGCCAATTGTACCAACCTTTAACACTAACACGCCCAGATCTAACCCCCCCCCAAAGAGTGTGGCTTTCAATTTTAACTCAACCTGAGAAGTCGTCACTGAAGTTACAAAACCATCCTCTGTACTCGCAGGTAACACTCCCATAGTAAACTGAGGTGGCTCTATAACTTTCAGCGCAACAGCAAGACCAGCTACGCCCAAATCGACTGCGAGATTAGGAACTAATAGAAAATTATCTTTATTCGCTGCATAAATGGCCCCAGAAACCAAATCGAACAATGCAATTTGGCTAGCTAAAGCAGCACGTCGAATTTCGTCATTAACATCACTGTTCGCACCAGCCGCCAATTTTATGATATCCGAAAGGGTAAGATATAATGCAGATACTTCAGGCATACTCTCCAGCTGATTTAACGCTGGTAAAACATCCGCATCAAGCACGGCATAATCACTAACTGCAATAATGTTGGCTTCAATAAACTGTGCAATTGTTAACTGAGTATCTAACACCTCATCCAAAGTACCAGCAGTCAAATCTACTGCCAGTAACCCCATATCATTCAACGCACTAAGTAGCCCCGCCAAACGGACTTTTGTATCAGCCAAACCTTGATAAGAAACAACGGAAAGATTGCCCCCTAATGCAGCCCCCAGTACTGAGTTCGTCAAATCGACATCGACTGTTCTGGATCCCACCCCAAACCCAACCGACATACGTTTATAAACCGCCGCCGACGCGCTCAGGGTGACATCGTTCGGGTTATACAGCTGTGAAATCAAACTGCCGGGTACGGTTTTACTGATGGTGACTCTGCCAGCACTTTTGACTGTAGTGCTGGCAGGTTCGAATTCCCATTCATTGCCGGCGATCTGCGCGGCACCGAATTCAATCGTTGGGTTTGAGGCTGTGGTATCAAAACCATTGGCTGCCAGATTCTGTTTTACCAGAGTCTCCAGCGTATCTTTATTGTTGATTCCGTCGATATAGCAGGCACTTCGCCCTAAGCTGAGTGCCGCTAAATCGGCCTGTTTCTGGAGCTTACGTTTTTCCATGTACAGGCGGCCGGTGTCGACGGCCATTGCCAGGAACAGCACCATGCTGACCATGAGTAAAATCAGACCTACCCCAACCGCGCCGCGCTGGCGGGATATCCGAGAAAAACGACCAGGCGATCTCGATGTACTCAACATATCCTAGCTCCTCATGGCGACTGTGAGTGATAACACTGATGCCTCAGTGTGCCGCCAGTGCTGATGATTCTCATGCCTGTGCCAGCGCAGAGGTGTTATCAGTCAGCGTCATGTTCCGTTAAGTGGATTCCCGCCTACGCGGGAATGACAGGTCAGTACGTGAAAACAACAAGTCAGTACGCGAAAAAACGAGCCAGTGCGCCAAGTTCGTGTGAGTCGGCTTTTGATTCACCATTAACTGCCACCAAAGTTGTCTTTAATAAATTTATCCGGAATCGGGTGGCTGAAGCTCTGTTGCATCCGCTGCTGTGTCGCCTTCGCGGCTTCTGGCGTCAGGGTATCGGTCTGGGATGTTGCCATCTGGCCGCGCGTCTGCATATTCAGCCAGAGCTGAGTCATGTTCTTGCGCTCACTTTTCATGACCGGTTTTAACTGCGCTGTGGTGCTTGCCGGGTACGCACTGATTTCTCCCGGTTCTGTCGCTGAACGTGTTTCTGCCATAACCGGCGCGGCAGTGCCTGCAAGCGCAAACGCCATCGCAGTGATCAAAGAGGTGTATGTCCTTTTCATCACAAAGCTCCTGTACTTTCTTTGCCCGTTTGAGAAGGATCCAGCTGCAACGGTCTGAAGGCAGTAATGGCATCCATCATTTCCTGCTGATCGGCATAGTCCCATTCGAACCGGGAAGCCAGCGTCGCAGCCGCTTGTTTCTGGTTGGTTTTCAATAAAACGAACCACAGATTTTTCGCCGCATTCGGGTGCGACGGATTCAGCTCCAGCGCAGTTAACAATTCATCTCTGGCTTTCTGATCCTGCCCTGTTACCAGCAGCAAAAAGCCAAGATCATTACGGACATCGGCTTCAACCGGGGCGGCTTTGGCCGCTTTTTCCATCCACTTCATGGCGTCCTGCATATTGCCCTGATACGAAGCGATCAAACCCAGTCCGTGATACGCACTGCCCGAAAGGCAGGTGTTAAGCATGCCTTTATACAAAGCGGACGCTTCATCCCATTTGCCCAGTTTGCGGTAGCTGTTAGCACGCATTATCCGCACGCTCAGGCCATCTTCATCCAGATCATCCAGTGCTGCCAGCGCCAGATAATACTGGCCTTGATCCATTTGCTGTTTCACCATCGACAGCTTCATGCCGTCTTTAGCGATCAGTGTTTCACCACAAGCGCCAGACTGTACGGCCTTGTTTGCCGTTTGCTGGGCCGTTTCTTCCTGATGCGAACCCGAGCAAGCAGTCAGCGTTATTGCCAGCAGGCCGCCTGCCCAATAGCGGTAATACCTGATGAATCCGTTGCTAAACTGACTTTTCATATCCACATCCTTGTCATTCTTATTGTTACTTTACCGCCGCACGTTAATGGCAGGAGGCATCAACTGCCAATCGCCTTGACGAGTGCCATGAACCCCGGTCCGGCTAGCACAACAAACAGTGCCGGAAACAGGAACACCATCATGACCACTGACATTTTCCCCGACAGTTTGGTTACTTTTTCCTGCAGTTGAGTGCGCCGTCTGTCCTGCAACAACTGAGATAACTGATTCAGCGAAGCCGACATATTGCCGCCGGTTTCAGATACCTGTGCCAGCATGGTTAACAAATCCTGCATGCCAGTGGAATCATTCACACTGGCCACTTCGCTAAAAGCAGAGGAACGTTCCTGGCCCGCTTCAATTTTGCTGAGTACCAGTTTCAGTTCTTTATTCAGCTCAGGAGTCAGTTCCGACAGTTCACGGGTCAGGGTGCGCAACAAACTCTCCAGCGACAAACCGACATCCCACAAAATTTTCATGACCTGCAGGCCGATAATCATTTCTTCATCAATAATCCGGGTGCGCTTGGCCGCTTTTTTCTTAAGCCATTGAATAGTGAGATACGCCGTACCGAGCGCACTGATAAACGCCAGACTGATTTTATTGTTTACCGGCGCATCGGCCTGGATGAGCTGACTGGCGAACACCAGCTGAACGGCACACCACACGGCTGCCATTCTGAACACGGCCAGTGTCTGCTCGCGGTTGGAGATGTATCCGGCTTTACGCATCATCTCCAGAATATCACTCAGAAATGAGGCGTTGTGCCGCTTGGTTTTCCCCCATAACATCTGGCCTGTCTGAATCACACGCTCGCCGGGCGTCTTACCCAGCGATTTGGCAAGATTTTGCTCTACACTGCGTGCTTTTTGTAATTTGACTGACCAGTACATCAAACCGGCCCCGCCTGCAGTGAGCAATAAACTGGCAATGATCAAATAAGCGGTGACTGTCATTCTCTACCTCTGTCTATACCTACTCTGCTTTGCCGTCCTTAGATTCCCGCCTTCGCGGGAATGACGGCGAGTCGGCGTGTACGTCATTAAGACTTCTCGCCACTGCACGCTTTTTATCTTTTTACTTCGTCATCCCCGCGCAGGCGGGGATCCATTAAGCGGCATGAACCCAGCCAAACCGCCTTATAACGACCGAACCATGCGCCACAGCACCAAGGCGCCCAGTACCTGCGCCCCAATGCCCAGCATCAGTGCCTGCCGGCCTGACTCATCGGCCCACATAGACAACAACTGCTGGGGATTAGACACCAGCATATAAATTGCCATGGCCGTCGGTGCCACTCCCATCACCCAGGCTGTCACCCGGGTTTCCCCTGTCATCGACTTCAGTTCACGCTGGCTGCGTTCCTGCTGATGCAGCAGCTCAACCAAATTCTCTAATGCCGCCGTCACGCTGCCGCCAAACTGATGATTCACCTTAAACACAGAGCCAAGCAGGGCAAACTCCTGTACACCCGTTATTTTTGCTTCTTTATAGAAGGAGTCATAAAGTTCTGTGCCCAGGCTGGTACGCTGAACCGCCCGTTGCGCAGCACTGCGTAAAGGGTTATTCATCGCGGGCAGTACCTGCTCGACTGCTTTGTTGAGCGACATGCCAACATGTATACGGCGATTAAGGTGATCAATAAATCCTGGTAACTGCTGAAGAATCCTCCGGCGTTTATTACTTTTTCGAATCTGCCCCAGCAGGAGAATAAATCCCACAGAAACAAGCAAACCAATGCCCAGCCCGCCAATACCAGACAGGCGAGCCAGCACGAAAGGCCCGCACAACAGGCAAGCCGCATAAACCACCAGCATGTAAACCGATGTGCTCAACCCCAGTCGCTGCCAGTTTTCCTGCAAGCGATCCTTGCGCTGGACAGGCCGTTCGTCTGCACCCTGTTTCCGGGCTTTCTCTGTCGCAGCTTTTTCTGTTGCAGCTTTGGAGGTCGCAGCTTTGGGACGCCTGGTGGCAATCACCATTAATACGCAGCTGGCAAGCAGCAATACCACCGCGATAAAGATCGCGCTGTTCATAGCCCCTCCTCCAGCTTTTTACGCAGGTGGACTGACATAGCATCAACAGGCACAAAATCTTCTGTCTGCTGGTTATATTTATACAGTTCCTGAATGCGGATCTGATCGTCTGCCACGTCTTGTACTTCAACAATGTGAGTAATGACCCGCTTACCGCTTGGCAGTCGTGAAACCTGAACAATCATATCCAGTGCAGTGGCAATAATTTGTTTAATCAGCGATTCGGTGGAAGTGAAACCGGCCAGTGTAACCATCATTTCCAGCCGCACCAGCGCATCGCGGGGGGAGTTAGCATGCAGGGTACTCATCGACCCTTGGTGGCCTGTGTTCATCGCCTGCAGCATATCCAGCACTTCACCCCCACGGCTTTCACCCAGAATGATGCGATCAGGCCGCATCCGCAGGGCATTTTTGAGCAAATCTCTGGCGGTAACTTCGCCATGGCCCTCTGAGTTCGGCGGACGGGTTTCCAGACGGACAACGTGCCCGTTCCTGAGCTGCAGTTCGGCGGCATCTTCAATGGTTACAATACGTTCACCGGTATTGATGTACTGGCTGAGAATATTGAGCAAAGTAGTTTTACCTGACCCCGTTGAACCACTGATCAGAATATTAAAACGCGATTTAGCACAGCTTCTCAGCAACTGATGCATGGCAACGCTCATCGCGCCATTTTGAATTAAGGTATCCGCCGTCAGACCTTCTTTTTTGAATTTCCGGATAGACAGGCAAGGGCCATCAATAGACAAAGGTGGGATCACCGCATTGATCCGGCTGCCGTCTGGCAAACGGGCATCCACCATGGGGTTGGACTCATCAATTCGCCGGCCAATTGGCGAAATCATACGGCGAATAACCCGCAAAACATGCTGATCATTCATGAACCTCAGGGAAATCCGGCTTAACTGACCGCTTCGCTCAACATAGATGTTTTTCGGGCCGTTAATTAAAATATCGTCGATGTTTGGGTCATCCAGCAGGTTCTGTAACGGGCCAAAACCGACGATTTCATCCATCAGTTCCGTGACCAGATCCTGTATATTCAGATGTTGATTCAGTTCCTTATGCTGCTGAAAATACTGACGAACGTAATCATGTACGTGCGGCTGCATTTCCTGACGTTCCATCTCGAACATCAGGCCATCTTCTTCCAACTGCTCTATGATGTAACGGTGTAATTCCGCTTTCAGAGCCAGCGTCGATTCTTCCTGCTGAATCACCAATTCCCTGCTTGGCCACACCATTTCATTTCCCATACCTGCTCCTTGATTTGAGAAATCACCTAAGGATACTTACCAGCCCAGAGAAAACTGCCAGCGTGATTTTTCTGTCGACAGCCAGAGCAATTTCTCAACCGCCTTCATATACAACCTGAACTCACCACTGGGCGGAAACAGTGCGTTAGCATTAATGTCAGTAATGACTGCAAAGGTGTACGGTAAATCGCCGCGAACTAAGATCGGAAGCTGATTTTGGATCATCTCTTTCCCCGGCATCACTTCAGGGGAAAAAGGCGCCAGCACTAAATTCACGCTGCCCGGCCTGATCCCCTGAAGGTAAAGTAATTCAGCCAGATCGCAGGCGCTTTTCAGACTGACGTTTTTCTGATCGGACAGCAGCCAATGCTGATCGCAGCGATTGACCATGAAAAACAGTAAAGGGCTGGGTGGCATACCGGTGAGATTAATAATGATATTGCTGTACATGCCTTCCAGCAGATCCATCACTTCCACCAGTGCTTCCATGGTTACAGCGCTGTAATTGTCCGAGTCCGGCATGCCGATAACATGAATACCGGTTGTGGCGTCCAGCTCTTGCTCCTGAAGCCACTGCGCACTGAGATAATCTTTTTTCTCCAGCAAGGTGAGAAAATCAATACGATCGCCGCAGCCCAAATAAGAAGACACATCACTGTATGGTCGCCCAAGATCCAATAACAGGACGGGCTGATCGTGCTTTCGTTGCAGCTGTGACGCTGCAGCTATGGCCAGCAACGCACCATCACAGTCATTGCGGGGCGATAACAGCGCCAAACGCGATGTGGCGTCAAAAGACGTCATCTGCGTCAGATTCATGATCAGATCTGTCAGTCCCTCCAGCTCACACCAGTGAAGGTGTTTGCGTACCAGCTGGTTTTGCTGAATGCCATGCCAGTGCGCCTCTGGTGTCAGATCCACCAGAATGACGCGCCGGGGCGCAAAGTTGTCCATCAGGCTTTCGATATCGGACATTGGCCAGTCAGAGGCCACTAAAATCAGAATGCGCGTCTGTTTCCAGGCCAGGTTAGAACTAAGATGAGACGCATCTTCTATCCATGTCAGCGTACACCCTTCCGGGATCGCTTCTGACACATCCAGTTTGGCGTGATGATCCGCCGTATAGGCCATGAGCTGCATCTTAACCCTCCCCTGCAAAACCCATTTTTACGGGTAGTTCTCTGGGTTCAGCATCCAGAAAAATTAATTCGAAAAAGTTGGGTTTAAACTGACGATACATTTCGCCCGGTAACGGTGGTAGTGGCGCATTGCTGGCAAAGGGTTTCACCAGATGCGGCGTAACGACCATCATGAGTTCTTTGTCATTCTCTTCTAACCGGGTTGAGCGAAAAAAGGCGCCAAGAATTGGAATGTCACCCAATCCCGGGAAACGGTTGGCATTTTTGATCGTACTGCGGCTGACCAGCCCGCTGATCACGAAGCTTTCGCCGTTGCCCAGCTGAACTGTGGTGTCTGTGCGGCGTACCGACAATCCCGGCACTATAACGCCGGAGGCCTGTACACCCTGGGCATAGTTCAGCTCACTCACTTCAGGGGCCACTTTCAGCATAATGCGATCGCCCGACATCACAGTCGGCGTCAGGTTCAGACGAACCCCAAATTCTTTAAACTCTATGCTGATATCATCATCACTGGTGCTTTTCGGATACGGAAATTCCCCACCGGCCAGAAAGGTCGCAGTATGGCCAGACATAGTCACCAGGCTGGGTTCAGCCAGCGTGTAGGCAAAACCGTTACTGTCCAGCGCACTCACTGTGCCGAGAAAATGATCCGCCACGTTGCCGATCACCAGATTGAACGCATCGCCACTGGATAAGAAGCTGCCACGAAAACCATTAAACGAAGCGCCAGTGATCGCACTGGCATTCCCAATACCCCAGAAAGTGCCGCCGGAGCCCTGCTTACCGAAAAAGAAGCCCGCTTCTTTGAGCGCACTTTTACTCACTTCGACCACTTTAATATCTGTCTGCACCTGAATATTGGATGTTGCAACACCACCGGGGTTCACCGAAATCCGGTGGCGGACTGGTTCATCTGAGCCTCGTTCCCAGATCAGAAGAGATGTCGTTCCTGTCTGCTTACCTGTCACCAGTAACTCAGAGGTACTTAACACTTTAACGCCCGCCACAGAGGGTTCACCAATGGCTGCCCGCTGAATGCGTTTCCCGGAATGCACGGTCACTTGCTGACCAACATCCATTTGAAAATCACGGGCATTGACGGACACACTCAGGCTTAGAGCCAAAAACACACATAATCCATTAACAAAACGCAGCATTCACTCTCTCCCTGTCAGTGGCTGGTGCGAACCAGAGTTCGGTTCTCGCCCTGATACACCTCAACCCGAGGCGCAACGTAACGGTATTTCACCGGAGTCGGTTTTTTCACTTCCACTTCTGCTTCGCGATACCCACCCAGCGTTTTTAATGAGATGACATAGCTGTCGTCTTGTTTAACATCTTCAGGTTCTTTGACCGTTGAATGGCTGGGTGCTGTCATCATTACAGCAGGTGCGCCCTGTGAGGTACTGGCTGTTTTCTGCGAAGAAACAATGACTTTAGGCGCCTGGATAACGCCCGCTTTTTGATTGGTACCCAGTGGCTGATCAGGAACCGGCGAGTAAGCCATCATGCTCTCTGTATCAGCCGTTAACTCAACGGCAGGTGCCAGCTCCTGGGTGCCCACCACTGCCAGCCTGAGCTGCCCCGTGGTTTCAGCCAGCAATAACTGAGGCGTATCTGTGGCAGGAACGGCCAGCACTACGGTTCTGGCCTTATCGTTAATTTGCTTCTCTGTTTTTTTACTGTCGAAGTTCAGTTGATCCCCGACAGCCAGCACTTCTACGTTACTCAGAATGCGCCGGGCGGTACTGTTATCGCCCGATTCCTTATTGGCGCGGAGCAGGTAAATCACATCTACCCGATACCCGGGATGAACATGTCCGCCGACTGTGGTCAGTTCACTGGCTTGAATCGCAATCGCGCGGTATCCCTGAGGCAGAGACTGTGCAATGGGTAACTGACCCAGCAACAGAGCAGATTTGAGGCGGGTTCCTTTCACAACAGACAATTTCAGCTGTCTGCCAATAAAAGGGGAATAGTCGCGAATGTCTTCGGCGGTGGCATCGGTTACTTGTGTGGCAACCAGCATATCTTCCGTCAACACAGCCTGTTTCGGTACATCACTAGCGAAAGCCCAGACAGTCACCACAGGCTTAGAAACAGAAACCGCTGGCGCTGAGGCTTGCGTTGAGGTGCGACCACTCAAGGTAACACCGTACCAGCCAATTAAGAGCGCCATCACCAATAAGACGGCAGCAGCAATTTTTAACGTGCGTCCCTGCATTTTACCCTCACTCTACTCGCGCTGTCTGGCAGCATAGTTTAAGAAATGCAAACTGAACGCATTTCTATAAATTCAATATTGCAGTCGATTTTAATTCGTCCGGTACAGGCAAACCGAAAGACGGTAAGAATGGTTTGTTCTTATAGTTATAGATGATGGTGACTTTACAGCAAAATGTATCTGAATCGATATTGATTGAAAGGTTATCATCCAGACTCTGCCCGAAGAGTGAGCCTCTCCCTGAATTTGATCCAGTATAGTTTTTTATTAATGATTCTGCAGACTGCTCAATATGATCTTTCAGTTCGGTACTGTCGCAAGCACCGCCGTAATAACAATTCTCATCCACATAGGAAATGCTCTTGCGAAGCGCTTCTTCTGAGACATAATTCAGCATCTGAATGGAAACAAAAATTAAGCTGTACTGGGCAATGGCATAAAAAATCATCAGCACGACAGGCAAAAGAAATATGGTTTCCAGAGCAGCAGAACCCTGCTGCTTTATCCGTTTGATCCTGAGGCACTTCTTTTTTATAGAATCCATAACGATGCGACCACCCCAACCAACAAGCTTGGTACAAAGGGAGCTTCTTTCTGGCCACGAGCAAACAACCACCAGTACACTGCGAAGCAGAAAAATGAGTAAAGAAGTACATCCAGCATCTGAGAGAAAGACAATATTAGTGCCATGATTAACAGTATTTTCACGTCAGATGCACCAAAAACTGAAAAGTATAACCCTGGAAAAGTTAGGGAACAAATCAATATCATTGAGTTTACATCTATTGCTGTCCACCCTCTATTTTCTAGATTAAAAAAACTAAATAAAACGACAAATAAGAAAATAAACAACATCCAATTTGGCACTTTCATCCTTCTATAATCAACTAATGAAAATATAAAAAGAAAAGAAACCAATATAATCTCTTTCATTGCTACTCAGGGGTTACACCAGCTGATACCACTGTGTTTTCTAGTAATGTACCCGCACCAGTTATAATACCATCCAAATTTAGCAAACTCACAGCACCAACAATCACTGCTGCAATCAAGACATACTCAATGGCAGAGGCACCCTTTTCTTCTTTGATCAGACGCTGAATAAAGTCAGTTGTGTGAATCCAGGCTAATACTACGCACTTCATAGAACATACCTCACTTTGGTTAAGCATTCTGTAGAATAGTTTTTCTTCTTCCCTGTCTCAAATATTAGATTCTATACAAATTTTGTGTAAAAAATTTATTGGATTACTTGAACTTTTTTTTCATAAGCACCAATTTTTTATCTGACACAGGCTTATAAAATCAAAACAGCCAATAAAATGACACGCCAACACTACCTCATAGCCTGTTTGTTATCTGACGCTTCTTCTGTAATATCAATCTGTTGCCAGATTTCTTCGCTCTGTGCGGGTGTCGGGTCATAATGAGCAAACTGACGTTTGCCCTGATGCTTAGCCTGGTACATGGCACAATCCGCTCGCTTAAGCAGTGTTTGAGCATCTTTCGCGTGCACAGGGTATCGGGCAATCCCGATACTGGCCGAGACGCGACACTGGTTGTCACCAAAATTAAAAGGCACGGTCAGAGTGTGCAGCAATTTTTCTGCAATGGTTTCCATTCTGAACGTCAGCTCTTCATCATTGTCTCCCCAGGTGAGAATGGAAGGATCACGGCGATCAGATTCATCTTCATCAAAGACAATATCTTTGGTGGGCTTATTGATCTTCACTGCGTATTCACCCAGTGGCACCCAGACAACAAATTCGTCGCCGCCAAGACGAAAGACTTCATCTTCCACCCTGAGGCATCCTCGCATCCGCTTGGAAGCGTGCTGCAGCAAGGCATCACCCACATCATGGCCGAGGGTGTCATTAACCTGCTTAAAACCATCCAGGTCGATAAACATGAGGCCGAATACTTTGTTCTCTACGTCCGGCGCAGAAAAGGCGGCTTTGAGCACTCGGTTAAGCGCCCGTGTGTTTGGCAAGCCCGTCAGCTTGTCCTGCAAAGCGGCCTGTTCCATTTGGCGCTGCCGTTCAATGACATCCGAAATATCCCGCTGTGTGCCTATCAGACGAGACGCGTCATTAACCAACCCCTGCACCACCAACTCCAGTACTCTGGGTTGCCCATCCAGCGGATCAATCATGTCGATAAGCAGCGTCTGCTGTTTATGTTTACCTGCGATTTGTCTCAACCGGATCACCTTGTCGCCATCACCACTTTTCAGGCGTGATATCCAGTCTCTCAATGCCAGCTTACTGCCGACACGAACACCATAGAGATCATACAGATAAGGGCTCCATTGCAAGGTGTCGCTATTCACGTCCCATTCCCAGACACCTATGCCCGCCACAGAGGTTGCCAGACTCATTCTTTGATTGGCGCGGGCAAGCTCACGGTAAACACGGGAACGACGGCTGTGCTGCTTCCACAACAGGCTGACGACAGACAACAGCAATGCCACCAGTACCAAACCTGCCAGTACCAGCCAGAAGAAAGGAAAATTGACATGAAGTGAAAATAATTCTCTCCATACCGAGGTGAGATCGGACAGACTACCAATGCCGTTTAACACAGAACTCAGAAAAAACTCCAGCGAATTCATGATAGGTACACACTTCCATTTGTGTCTGCTGCGATAACCTCTGAAATATCAGACCCGTTTCACCCGATAGCGATTGTGATTGATTATTTATACTGATAATTAGTACTCAGATCTCTCTGGTATTTTTTTGCTACTATCGATAAATTCAACCTAGTCCACGCTGTTGATAATTACCAAAATAGAATGCGGAAATTGTTATATATGCGGGGTAGGAATCACACTTATTCTATTTAGAATCAAACAGTAGTCGGTTTTTAACCGGCATACAGGTCTTTATCCAGCCAGGGCAAAGCATCCCGGATCTGAGGAAAAAATCGTTCGTTAATAATTTGACGGCTGTCTTGCGCCAGAATATGTGGCAGGTTTCCCAACTCATTGTGACGACAGACCAGTGTCAGATTGCGATAAAAGGGTTCTTCGCGCGGAAGAGGGAGACAGGTGAGTGCTGCATTGGTCAGCCCGTACTGGAACATACAAAGCGGTGTCGTGATTGTCCAGCCAAGCCCGGCCGCGACACTGGATAACACGGCAAATGTATTATCCAGTTGCATCCTCACTGGCACGTTCATATCCAGTCGGCGTAAATAACGTTCAATCGTCACGCCTATCAGCGAGTCATTGGAGTAGCGGACAAAATCAAGTTGCTTTGCGACCTGCTGTAATCCCTGATACTGACTGGCGAACTGGCTGGGTATGACCAGAACAAAGGGCTCCCGTAACAGGCGGTAACGGCTGAGATGCTCGTTATTTTCCAGCGCATCGTCAGAAATAATAATATCAACGTTACGTGAAAGCAGCGCCTGGGCATGCATGTGGGAACGGCCAGTATTGATAGTCCAGTTTTCTGTATGCCGTTTAATGACCTCGACCAGAGGCTGTCCTAGCGAGGTGGCCAGAGAATCGACCATGGCAATGCGTAGTAAATGCAGTTTCTGAAAACTGCTTTTCGTCATCACACCGTGTGTTTTTTCTGCTTCGGCAAGTAGATGGCATGACTGGTCATAAAAATAGCGTCCGGCGACGGTCAGCTCAACCGGGCGAACGCTTCTGTCCAACAATGTCACTTTAAGATTGTGCTCAAGAGAAGAGAGTGTCTGAGAAACGGAGGACTGTGTGAGGCCCAGTTGGTTAGCCGCCATCGTCATGTTGCCAGACTGCGCGGTAGCCACAAAAACTTCTAACGAGCGAAGATCAAATCCCAATCCTTTCAATGCAGCCATCCTTTATTCAACAAACATCCACCGGAAAAATCTATTAACGGCAGTCAAACGGCTTTACGGCTGAGTGTTCAATACTGCGACAACCGCACCAATACACCCAGTAGGTAACGCAAAGGCATAACTGACAAGTTAATATTCCTCACTAGCAAAGCTATCAGTTTTAATCGTCTGATAACAATATGTAAGAAACAAATAGCATGACTATCTATGGGGAAATAGCAAACCAGAATGGCGGCGAAGTCAGAAAGGCCGGATATCAGTGGAAATGAGCGAAATCAAAACAGAAGGGAAAAATGCCACCATTTACAAAAATGATGGCAATACATTCTCTATTTACCGGCAGCGGCAACGAAAGCAATCTCTACCAGGTAATCCGGATCCGCCAGTTCAACTTTCACGCAGGCGCGGCTTGGCGCAGCGCCTTCCGGCAGCCAGGCGTCCCAGGCCGCGTTGAAAGCAGCAAGGTTAGCCCAGTCGGTAATATAAATAGTGACAGACAAAATACGGGACTTATCACTGCCCACACTTGCCAGCATGGCTTCTGCCTGAGCAAAAACCTGCTCTGCCTGACCCGTAATATCAGCACTGGTATCAGATTCAGGGACTTCGACAAAGTGCGCAATACCATTGAACACAGTGACATCAGACCAACGTTTTGTTGGGTTAATTCGCTGAATATCCATTTTAATTCCTTAACAGGCGTGAAAAGCCCAACAATGTATGTTTTCTGCCGCGATGAATCAATCAATGATGCTGTTTTTTGCCATAAGGCAGGAAATTCCTATCAGTCAGCATGCTGACTGACAAGCGCCCCCGGCATTAACCGGGAAGGCGTTAGCTGGGGCACACTTTTCCACTCATAGTCGTGCTGAGCATGTTCAGGAAGAAACAATTCGCTGGTATAGAATTTCCCGATCCGTTCCACCGGGTAAAACATGGCATCACCGTAATGCTGCTTCACAAAATTATGATCGTACCCCAGGATTTCAAGCACAGTGGGGAACACATTGAAATGCGACAATTGATGGCGGTTCTCCGCCAGCGATGACTCAAATCGCTGCCGCAGTTTCGGATGCCTCGTCAGCACCATCATGGGCACTATCCCCTGATAGGCAGAGCCGCTGTTACGATTGCAATGCGTCAGCAGCCCTTTTCCTTCTTCCAGTAAATCCTGTCCGTGATCAGAGGTATAAATCACCACAGTGTTGTCTAAATCAATGCGGGAGAGCAAACGCTCAAAGAAGCCGTCCACATTCCAGGCAATGGCATTTTTATAGGAATTAATCAGAGCCTGACGATCGCTGTGACCGATAGGTTCAAATAACGCCATCGCAGGCTGAAACCTGGTCGAGGAGGCCGGGTATTTCCCCTCATAGGGAAAGTGCACACCCAGTTTATTGATATAAATAAAGTCTGGCTTATCATCTGCCACCAGCGGCACTAAATGATCGACAATATCGAAGTCAATCCGCATGAATGCCTGGTGCCTTTCAATTTGCCCGACGTTAAACTGCTTAACCTGGTTGATGAAGCTCAGCTCATCGATATTCATGAAATTAGCCAGTGTGCCCGGCGGTTTCTGGGCGTCAATATAGGTACTGGTATAGCCAGATGCCTGACTGTATTGCCAGATAGTCGGCACGTGTAGGGCTTGCTCAAAAGCGCCGGGGACGACTCCCCAGCGAAGCACAGCATTGCTATAGCTGCTGCAGTTATGCGCCGAGGTGGCGACACCGTAATTGATCACAGCATCAGCATGCGCCTTTAAGCTCGGCACGAGGGAATAATCTGTATCCTGCCCGAAAAAATCACCGCTGACACTCTCGTCCATGACAACAATAACATTGCTGATCAATGGCTTGCCGGCTTTGGTCGTGACCGGCCGTCGCTCTGGTCGCTCATCCACAACCTGCTCGTAAAGTATTACACTGAACAAGCTGGGCAGGGTATAAATGCCCGCCTGTCCCTGTGCCGCAGCCGGGCCTTTCATCACCACCATGACAGCCATTATCCCTGTAACAAACCCAGGTAATCCGGCAGCAACACAGGAGGAGGAAGGGCGATATCGGGAAAGCAGCCAGGTTCTGATTCTGTATAAAGACAGGCTGAATGCCGCAGCAATCAGCAGAGGCAGAAGAAGTTCTGACCAGTAAAAAAACAAAGCAGCACCTGCTTCGCCGCGTTCAATCCACATCCGCCTGATATCGAACAGGGTCAGGTTATCAGTCAGAGTCAAAAGCAGGGATAAATGGGCCAGCACAACCAGAGTAAAAAACAGATTCCAGAAAACATGCACAGCTGTTCGTCTGGCCGTTAACACCGCTTTCAGCGATGCAATGGCTATCAGCCAGATAACAGCAAATATCGCCACATTACGCATTGGATTTTCTGACTGGCTGAGAAAAATCAGTTGAGAGAAGACATCACGGGTCAGAAATAGCAGCACTCCCACCAACACGATGCCAGACACCAGAGTCACCAGTAAGTTTGGCACTGTGTTTCGTGCGGCGTTTGGTGCATAGCTCCGACGGTTGTGACTGGCTGGCATAGGCGCTTCCCTTCTTCCGAAAAAGATACCGGGTACTTATTTGATTTAAGCTCGTCAGGGCAGGAAGTCAAAATAATCCACAAAGCACTATTTTGTCCTGTTGCCGATCCGGGAGACAGTAAACAATGAAAGGAAATGAGAGGAGAAAGAAAAGAGAGGGAGAAAAACACAGGCAACAGATCAGCACAAACTGTTCCCTGTGTTATAGCGGTTAGCGTCAGCTTACCGGCGGCCCTTAGTCAGACGGGCAGAGCATCACACGTGCTAACCGGGCCAGATTATAAGCATCAACATAGCCTGAATGCTGACGACCTTCCCACTCCAGTCCGCTCATGCTCATGGCGGCCCGTAACCCGATGCGCTTGTTTTTAACGTGTGGCTGCAGTTTAAACAGGGTTGCCAGGTTCAGGTATTCCCTGAAAGGCACGTTCAGATCTTTTGTTTTGCACTCGGCACGCAGGATGGCATCGTCCCGCCCCCACGCCGCATAAATTTTATGGCGGCCACCGAATTTTTGCTCTATCGCAGTCAGAATACTGGCCAGGGGCTTACCATTTTGCGCGACAACTTCTGGCTTTATACCCGTAAGCTCAGTACAAAACGGTGATATTTCGTCGTTTTCCGGCTTAACATAGTATTGCGCCCGACGTGAAATCGTGCCCTTTTCAAGGTTCAGTTCAGCCACGCCAATCTCAATGATTTCGCCAGTGCGAGCGATACCTTCTTCATTCCAGCAACACATTTCAAGATCAAAACAAACGATGCGGTTAAAATTCATGATTTTCCATTATCCGTCATACCAAACTTCATAATCATCAGCTCTGATAGTAAACACTTACCAACACGGATGATTATTGAGTTTTAAACGATTAGCTTTGAACAAAGCGGCGAAGGATAGCATGTATGGCGGCTGGCTTCAGCCCCTTGCCAACAGCAGCCGATCAGAATTACTCTTGTGACAGCTTTTATGAGAGGGTCGCGCCATGAAAAACGTCTATCGCCCGCTGTTTGACGATAACAACCCGCCCGGCGAGGTGTTTTTCGGCCATCAGGCATTTCTCCCCCATACAACCACCCCCAAGCACAGCCATCCCTGGGGGCAGTTACAGTTAATCAGTGGCGGTATTCTGGAGCTGAACGCTGAAGGGAAACGCTTTTTATCACCGTCGCAGTACGCGATATGGATACCGCCCGGTATAGAGCACGAAAGTTACATGCGCCGTAGCATGAATTACTGTTCAATGAACCTGATTCAACCGCTGGCTACATCGCTGCCGGGCTTCCCCTGCCTGCTGGAAGTCAACCCTATCATAGAAGCGATAGTCAATGATCTGCGTGACCGCCAGCTACAGGTCGCGGAAACCGCTGAAGATAAGCGTCTGATCGACGTATTGCTGGATCAGCTCAGGCATACCCGTATCCATGACCAGTTTCTGCCCAGCAGTGAAGACAAGCTCCTGCAGCCTATACTGCGTACACTGGAAAAAAATCCAACCGACGGCACAACCTTGGCGATGTGGGCAGAAAAGCTGCATACCTCTGAGCGTACTCTGGCCCGGCATTGCCAGGATACGCTCGGTATGAGTTTCATTGAATGGCGGCAAAGGAGAAAATTTATCTACTCTTTGCATTTACTGAGGAAAGGTTTATCTGTAAAAGAAATTGCACTGACCTTAGGTTATCATCAGGCTTCGCCTTTCATTAACCTGTTCAAACGGCATGCGCAATGCACACCAGAGCAGTACAGACAAAAGCAAATCCGGGCCCGGTAGCACAAACAGCACATCCGCCGGATTTAGCTGCCCACCGCTTTATCCGGTAAACCCACCAGCAAACGCCCGGCCGCATGCCTGCTGAGCGGGTGCCCTAACAGGAAGCCCTGACCGAACTGACAGCCCATTGATTTTACTGTCGAGAGCTGAACGTCATCTTCAATTCCGACCACGGCCACCCGAACACCCAAACTCCCGCTCATGCCCACAACAGATTGAATGAGCGCCTTGTTAGCGTCAGAGCCTGGCAGGGTGCCTACACAGGCACGGGCAATTTTTACTTTATCGAAAGGGAAATCGCGCAATATAGTCAGGCAGGCATTCCCGTTACCGAAATCATCCAGTACCAGGCTGACACCTATATGCTTCAGATCATGCATCATGGCCCGCACTTTCGGTGGGTCCTGCTGTACGGTTTTTGCGGTCAGTTCTATTTCAAGGCGTCCTGGCTCCAGCCCGGATTCCTGCAGCGCTTCCAGTACAGTCTGGCTGAAAGTGTCCGGTTTCAGCTGCTGAGCAGAAATATTGACTGATACACTCATTTCTTCCGGCCAGTCCCTCGCGGCCATACAGGCTTGCTTCAGCACCCAGTCACCCAGCGCCTGAATCAACCCGGCATCCTCGGCAACAGGCATGAATTCCTGAGAAGACACCATACCTTCGCGCTGATGGCGCCAGCGCAGCAAAGCTTCGAATCCTTGCAGCTGGCTGTTATTCAGATCAAACACCGGCTGATAATAAGGTTCGAGCAAGTCTTGCGCCATGGCTTTGCGTAAGTCTCTTTCCAGCAATTGCCTTTGTTTTAACTGCTCGTCCATTCGGGTATCAAAGAAGCAAAACGTCGAACCGCCATCCATCTTGGCGCGGTACATGGCTGTATCTGCGGCCCGCAGCAAATCGACAGGTTCAATATCATGATTGGACATGGCGATACCTATACTCACTCCCGCCAATATCTGCTGGCCGCGAATATGGTAGGGTTCAGACATCGCTTTAATAATGCGGGACGCCAGGGCCGAGGCTTCATCCGGCTCTTGTCCGCCAACATGGATCAGTGCAAATTCATCCCCGCCCAGTCTGGCAATGGTGTCATGCATGCGCAGCAAATGCTTCAGACGCCCGGCCGTTGCCACCAGCAACTCATCACCCACAATGTGGCCATAAGCATCATTGATCTGCTTGAATTTATTTAAATCCATCATTAACACAGCGACACAGGCATCGTTATCGCCGGCATGCTGAAGGGCTGTCTCAAGCTGCTGTGAAAAATAAAGCCGGTTCGGCAGTGCGGTCAAAGAATCATGCATTGCCAGTTTGTACATGGCGGCTTTGTCGCGTTCACCGGCTTTCAGCATGAGATTCATCTGACTGAGCCGTCGCCAGCTCAGTGCTACGAGAGCGAAAGGCAAAACGAACATCAGCGAGATGAAAGCGCCCAGTCCGAATTGATGATATTGCCCGACCCAAAGCGTAAAGCGTTCGAACAACTGAAACTGACTGGCTAACAGCAGCCAGATGGCTGCAAAGACAGCGAGTTTGATCAAGGTTCGCTTCAGGAACATTGAATGAAATAGCGATTGCAAGCTAGCCTCACGACCAGCCCTACCCTGCGCAGAATGGCTCATAAATGGATTACCTCGTCCCAAATTATCACCGTCACGTCCATCGCCAACTCGGGAAAATATGTGATTGTTTAGTGCTGTTTTGTTGTAATGCGGCCTTTTGATGTTCTGGCTCTGCTACAAACTTATTAGTTAACACGATCACATTTACGTGAAAATGACACTTACATTTTAGGCAAATTTCCCTTTCATGTGGCACTTCTTTGTTGGGTATTTCGTGATATCGCTGCAACTCCTTGCGTCGATTACAGAAAAAAATCCGGCGAGCATCATACTTCGCCGGAACATCAAAGCATTTCACAGATATGAAAAGGTAGTGTTGAACCCGGTTTACGCCAGTAACGGCGCTTGCTGCCCAGCCCCTTTGCGGCGCGAACGCCAGCCCAGCAGCCCTAAGCCTGTCATCAGTAACAGTAAACTGGCGGGTTCTGGAATCGGATTTCCTGGTCCGCCGGAAGTCATATAATCAATACCGGCCAGATAAAAATCTGACAGCAATACGCCCGACAGAATAATATGTCTGACATTGTCTTCGCCATCCAGATCCCAGTAATTGCCCTGGAAATTCAGCTCGTTTGGCGTCAGAGCCGTCAATAAATCATCAATCCCCAGTAAATTGGTATTGATGTTCAGTTCAAATTCCGGGAAACCATCGTCAATCAGATAAGCTGTCGCCGATTCCAGCAGATTCAGGTTGTTCAGATATAAACCTTCTACTGTCGAAGGCTGATCAAAGCTCAGCACCAGAAACTCATGACCATCCACTTTGAAGTTATCATCGCCAAGCAACAACGTGTTGTCGATCAGGCCACCGTCAGAAATACTATTGACGCCGATACCTTGCCCGCTGTGTGACAAATTAACCAGTGACTGATCGCCAGTGATAATGCCATCCTGAAACAATCCGGGGACATAATAACGGTACGAAGAAAACGTTATTCCGCCAACAGTACTGGTTTGATTTCCATTCAGGCTTGAATAAGCACCGTCCGTGAAGTCGATTTGTGCCGCCGACACACTCATCGAACCACCCAGCAGTGCAAGGGCTGCTACCCCTGTCTTTATAAGCGATTTCATCATCTTGCTCCCTACTTGTGTTATGCCGTGTTGATTTATGTTCGTGTTTTTGTGTTCGCACAAACTATTGCAGCTTACATGCCAAAACATAAGCCAATGAAAAGCAGCAGTTTTTTTTCAGCATCAATATTGCTATGTAAAAAACACCGACACGATAAGAGGAGATCTGGACACAGGGTGTAAATTTCTCTGACGGGAAATCAGACAGCCAGGTTTGCTTATCTGCCTGACTGTCTGAAGAAACAGCAACGTGAAGGGCGGTTTAAGAGACAAAGATCCAGCGGCAAACATCAAGCAGGCGATAAAACACCGCCGCCGCGGTTATCACTGGCTGTGTTGTTTAGTCAGCACATACATATCAGCCAGGCTGCCGGTAATACGCTGGCCCTGACGATCCAATCGAAACAACTGGTTCTCTCCGACAAAAAACTGAATGCCTTCACCGCTGTCATTGGTTAACGTGATGGTATTCCCTGCGTCATTCCAGCTAAATTTTCCCCGATCTGAAAACTGCTCACCATCTTTGCCCAGATAGGTTTCAGTCAGTTCAAATGTCCCCTGTGGATCCAGAACAAGGACAGTTTCAATACCTTCACAGTCTGCACAGGGAATCGTGCCGACATAAGTGCCATTCCAGTCCAGCGAATTACGCGCATTGTGTTCTGTGTCTACATAGGCTGTCGTCTGCTGATCGGCCACCTGCGTCTGAGCGGGTGCAGCATTTGATGACATGTCGCTTTCGGAAGCGGGTTTATCACAGCCTGCCAGCGCACCCGCCAGAGCCAAACTAATCGCAATAGACAAGAGTCGCTTTGTATTCATACCTTCTCCTGATACTGAGCCATCTCAATACGGCCCGACTTCGCCAAATATTCAGCAACAAACCCTTTCAGGGCCGCTGATGAGGTGTTGGACTGATAAATATCCGAAAAGTGCCCGACTTTCCGTTTGCTGTATGGGTGAATCCCGACATACCGGGTGAAACGGTGAAAGCAGCAAATAACCGCATCTCCCACAAACTCCCGGTTATCTGCACCATCCGGTCGACAAAATTGTATTGCGCCGATCTTAAAATCGTTTCATAGCAACAGAAAAACCTTTCACAGCCATTAACATATGCACGCACGTGTATAAAAATGGTGTTTTATACATAGGTGGATTTATTCACCAGACTCATTAACCAGATTCATTAACCACCAGCGTCTTCATCCCACAGGAAAAAGGATTTTTATGTTTATATCAAGACCGCGGCTCGTGAAGGGTTTCGCCTATTCTCTGTTCAGTTCGGCCTTCATCGCGTCCGTCATGGTTTCACCCAGTCTTCATGCAAAACAGCTTGCTGCGGAAGCAGTGCCAGCCTCCACACAAAGCGACCACAGTGCAGACAGCAGGTTGAACAGCAAGAAAACCAAGCAGCTGTCAATCAATTGCCACCGCAGACCCCATGCATTGAAAAGTGCTATCGAAAACAGAATCTGGCTTGCCGGTCTGATCAAAATAACTATCACAGGACACTGCCAGGGCCCGCTGCTCATCGACCAGAGCGGGATTGAGATCACCAGCGACGGCGCCCACGGCGGTGCTATCGTGCTGGATCAGCAGGTGCAGCCCAGTGCTGCCATTATCATTCAGTCTGCTGCCGTCACGCTGCGAGATGTCCACATTTCAGTGCCCGTCGATGTACCTGCCGTGCTGGCTAAGGCCAACAGCAGTGTGACACTGGATAATGTCACCACGGATGCCACCAGTACGACAGACACCCCGCTGGAACAATTTACCGTCAGTGAAAGCAGCAGCCTGACCGTGACCAATATGACAGGCAATGCGATCCGGGTCGCGGGCAATTCATTTGCCGATTTTAAGGACAGTAACCAGTTACATACCCTCAATGTCAGCGACACGTCCTCCGCCCAGTCCAGCGCGGCCAACCAGTTTAATTCGGTACAAGTGTCAGGCAACGGCTATTTTCTGGGCGACAATGGCACCCAGATAAACGTGCTGATGATCTGGAGTAAAGCGGCGGTAGATATCAACAGACAAAGCTCGGTGGCACATTTGATGATGGGAGGACAAACCCTGTTTGGCGCCTATGGCAATTCCTCAATCACCGGCCCGTATGATCTTTGGGGCAATGTGGTCTTTGAATTAGAGCATTCAACAGCGGACAATTGGAAAGCAGTTGATAAACCCCATTCGATCATTTCAGGTAACAATGCCACAGTGAATGGTGTGCTTTACCCTGGCTGGTCGTGGACAGGGCAAGATAGCCTCTGAGTCGCACCACTGTTTATGTACGTTTAACTCACAATGCAGAGAAATTCTGGCTGAAATGACATCAAATCATGATTTGATGTCATTAACTTAACGTACAAATCTTGACTCAATTTTGATTTTCTAAGTCTCATCATTTTAAGAATGTTTAACGAACCATTCGTCGTTTTTTCTCACATCAACCTTGGTGTTAAAAATGTGACAAGAAGTAAGGTATGATCATTGCGTTCACTAAATCGATGAAGAAAGCACAAACCAAAGGCACAATGATAAATGCCAGATGTGAATTACCGTAACGTTGAGAGACCGCAGACATATTGGCCATAGCCGTTGGCGTTGAACCCAGTGAAATGCCACCAAACCCAGAACAGACAACTGCAGCATCATAGTTTCGGCCCATCGCAGGAAAGACAATAAAAAGATTGACCAGAACGGCAATGACAAATTGAGTCGCCAAAATAGCGAAGATGGGGCCAGCCAGATCAACTAATGTCCATAACTGCATACTCATCAGAGACATGGCTAAAAATGTGCCCAGAGAAACATCAGCGATTAATGCGATAGCTGGCTTACGCGCGGGCCATTTATTGCCTGACAAACGGGGAAATGAGTCTGGGATACTATTGGTGATCAAAATCCCGGCAAACAGGCAAGTCACAAACAAGGGTAACTGTAACCCCGCCTCATCAATGGCTTTATTCAGAATGACGCCAAGAATCACGCAGATGTGTAAGGCTAAAATAGCATCAAGAAAATCAAACCCGCTGATTGCAGAAGATTGTTTGCCCTTGGCAATCCCCACATCGAGCGTTTCTTTCAGTTCAGGCTGAAGCTGATAACGATGAATGAGAAACTTCGCGATGGGCCCGCCCATTAAACTGGCTAGAATCAGGCCAAATGTCGCACAGGCAATGCCGATTTCCATCGCGTTCACCACGTCATAGCCATCAGAAATTCGGGGCGCCCAAGCAATCGCTGTTCCGTGCCCGCCAATGAGCGACACACTGCCGCCAAGGATCCCCACGGCTGAGTCCAGACCAAACAGAGCGGCAACGCCTATCCCTGTGATATTTTGAATCAGCATGTAGACGATTGTAATGGTAAGCAGGATCACTAAAGGCAATCCCCCCTTAAACAAGTCCTTGAGGCTGGCATTGATCCCAATCGTGGTAAAGAAATACACCAAAAGGGCATCGCGGGCTTTCAGATCAAACTCAATTTCAATACCCGACAGAGCATAAATCAGCGCGATGAGGCAGGAGAAGAGTAAGCCCCCCGACACGGGTTCAGGAATACTGAATTCCCGCAGAGGCGCACAAAGCTGGTTGATACGGCGTCCGAGAAAAAATACAACGATCCCTATGGTGATGGCCAGGAAAGGGCCAATCGATAGAACACCGTCAAGCCAAACTATTTCCATGCTTCATTTACCCTTTACTCAATCAGTATGCCTTATCAGAGAATGCTTCTACGGGATGGATCAGCGAGTTAAACCCGACAGGCATTTCAGTGTGATGGGTGATAGAAACCCTTCGGTAAGGGTAGCTGATCGTGTGGCAGTAAATGGAACGAATTTATGCCAATTGTTTTACGATGCGGGGTAAGTAGTTGCCGGAAATACCCTCCGGCAATGGCCAGAGGGTAAGCGGGCATTCACTCTTTCTATACATTCAAACTCAGATAAGAAAGAGCCAGTAAATTTATCACAAAGCAGCCAATTCACTACGAATGCGCTTTTTGTCAATTTTACCGACACTGGTAACAGGGATAGATTCGACAAAATGGATCTGCTCCGGAATCGCCCATTTATTGATCAGGCCATTGTCGACAAATTGCATCAGATGCTGTTTGATCTGTTCGGCATCAATATCAGAGCCGTTTTTCATCACAACTTGCGCCAGTGGCCGTTCGTCCCATAACGGGTCGGGCACACCAACCACAGCAACATGCGCTACTGCGCCATGCTTGCTGATCAGGCTTTCCAGTTGTAATGACGATATCCACTCACCGCCTGTCTTGATCACGTCTTTCATTCGGTCACGAATTTGCAGAACCCCTTCAGCATTGAGTGATGCTACATCGCCGGTGTGCAGCCAGCCACCTTGCCACAGTTCATCACTTTTTTCCGGTTCGCGAAAATAGCCTTGCGTCAGCCAGGGGGTACGAACCTGAACTTCACCGACGCTGGTATCGTCCTTTGCGATTTCATTGCCGGTTTCATCCACAACACGCATCTCGACCATAGGCAGCGGCATTCCGGTACGCATACGGAGTGCAATTTGCTCATCCAGTGGCAACTGAGCTTGCTCTGGGCTCAGGTGAGTAATTGTCAGCAACGGACAGGTCTCAGACATGCCGTAGCCTGTATAGAAGCGGATGCCTCGCTCCATCATTTGCCGTACCAGTGCTTCCGTTGGGGCGGCACCGCCGGTCATTAATTTCCAGCGGCTCAGATCGGCGACCCTGGCTTCGTCACAGTTCAGAATCATCTGCAGAACGGTTGGCACCCCATGAGAGAATGTCACCCCTTCTTTGTTGTACAGGCGAACCAACTGATTCGGTTCATAACGACCTGGATAGACTTGTTTTACGCCAAGCAATGTCGCCACGTACGGAATCCCCCAGGCATGCACATGAAACATTGGCGTCATTGGCATATACACATCTTCTGAACGAAGCAGAGGCACGCCGTCATAGGCAGCCAAGGTGGTGGCGGTATTTAATGTATGCAGTACCAATTGCCTGTGGCTGAAAAATACCCCCTTGGGATTGCCTGTCGTGCCTGTGGTATAGAAGGTGGTTGCGATGGAATTCTCATCAAAATCGGGAAAGTCATAGGTACTTTCTGCTGCTGACAGCAGGTTTTCATATTCACCTAGCATGGTGAGCGCAGTGTGCTGTGGCGCTGGATTGTCTGTGAGCTGGATATAGCCCTGCACCGTTGGCAATTGATCAGCTAACTGCTCAACAACAGGGAGAAAATCGTCATGAACGAGAACAAATTTGTCTTCTGCATGCTGCATGGTATAGGCAATTTGTTCCGGGCTCAGACGAATATTGATGTGATGCAAAATGGCGCCAATCATGGGGACCGCAAAGTACGCTTCCAGATAGCGATGGCTGTCCCAATCCATCACTGCAACTGTATCACCGGCTTTGACACCGGCATCTGTCAGCGCATTGGCTAAGCGGGCAATCCGCTCATTCAGCTCAAGATAAGTGTACCGGATGTTGCCACTGACGATTTCTTTCGATGCACCATAGCGTTGACCGGAAATAAGTAAATGCTTGATAAGTAACGGGAACTGGTGCGCATTACTGGATGGGTCAATAATTTTTGTCTTCATGTGTCTCTCCTGACGTGAATGATTCCATGTGCGGACAACGGATTTCCTTCATGAATCTAGAGAAAGAACACTAGGGGCTACTTCACTTTTGACGCCACTCAATTGACATTTCATGACACCCCTTTTCATTATTGATGAGTTCATCACCTGTCGGGGCTGGCGAACTCATTCCGTTGGTTTATTTAAGGCACGCCAGCGTGTCGGGGTGACACCAAACTCAGCAGTAAACCAGCGCGTAAAAGAGCTTGGCATGCTGTAGCCCAGCAAATCCGCAATCTGGCTGATGGAGTAATTCTCGTTAACGATGTAGCGCATCACTAATTCGCGCCGAACGCTGTTACTTAAGTCGGAGAAAGTTTCGCCGCTTGCTTCCAGACGTCTTTGCAGGGTCCGGACATTGGTTCCCAGCGCTTCTGCGATCTGTTCAATGCTTGCCCGCCCGATTGGCAGCAGCAAATAAATAGCTTTTCGCACATCAAGCGCCACAGAGCGTGTTGTGTTGGTCGAGAGGGTTTCAACGTAATGCTCGGCAAAGCGAGCCAATGCCGGGTCGGCCATCAGATTGGGCTTATCCAGATCAACGGCCGGGCAAACAATCCCGTTGAACTCTGCACCAAACGCTACATTGCAGCGGAAAAAGCGGCGATGAAATTCAAGGCTGGCTGGTGGTTCATGTGTGAAATTAACACTTCTGGGATTCCAGGCGCTGCCCAGCAACGCACTGCACAGGCGATACATTACCCCGATGGCCAGCTCTGTCACCTGTCTTGAAACCAGAGGTATATCAGTCACGATTTCCTCGCGTATCACAATCGTCTTTTCGAATTCTTCCACGTAAATCGCCAGCGAGTCACTCAGCAGATGGCGGTATTGCACCATGGCTTTGATGGCATCGCGCAAAGTCGGCTGATGGACCAGCAATAAGCTGATCACACCGATATCAGAGAGTTGGCGTGACTCAGCCATACGTAATCCGAATGTTTCACATCCGCTTGCCTGAGCGGATTCTTCCAGCAACATGGCAGCGGCAGATACCGGAAGGCGTTGTTCGGGCTGCTCGAGTAACGTCCGGCTGACGCCAGCCTGACGCATCAGAGGAATCGGGTTTAACTCCAGACGCTTGGCTACCTCAATGTAGTTAATCAAAACTCTGGCGCGTGTCATCGTCGTCATTCAAAGGGCCTTATTGTTGTGTACTGCTCAGCAGGACAACATCTTTCCGCGTTAACTTGTCGTGAAATGAAAAGTCGTTGTCGTCTAATGATAAGCAGTCTGCCATAACCTGCCATAACGTAGTTAACAATTCAGAAACATTATTGCAACGACTGACGAAATCTGGAGTGGAGAATGGGTATGGCTAAAGCAGTGCGTTTTTATGAGACAGGCGGTCCGGAAGTCCTTCGATTAGAAGAGGTAGAAGTTGGCGATCCTGGTCCGGGTGAAGTGCGTATCCGACATGCTGCTGTGGGTTTGAATTTTGCGGATACCTATTTCCGTAACGGCACTTACCCCATTCCACTGCCCAGCGGGATGGGCGTTGAAGCCGCTGGCGTAGTGACGGCTGTCGGCGAAGGCGTCACCACAGTCGCCGAGGGCGACCGAGTCACTTATACCGGCTTTATCAACACATTGGGGGCATACAGCACTGAACGTCTGGTACCTGCGGCACCGCTGATTAAATTACCGGACGCTATCTCTTTTGAAACCGCCGCAGCCATGACTATGCGGGGCTTAACCGCAGCGTATCTGATGCGCCGTATTTATCCTTTCCAGAAAGGCGATAGCATTTTGCTTCATGCAGCAGCCGGGGGGGTGGGCTTGATCGTATCCCAATGGGCCAAGCACCTCGGTCTGACCGTGATCGGTACTGTGTCAACAGACGAAAAAGCTGAGATCGCGTTGGCGAACGGTTGTGATTACACCATCAATTACAGCCATGAAGATGTCGCCAGTCGGGTACGTGAGCTGACTGATGGTGTCGGGGTGAATGTGGTTTTTGACAGCGTAGGGAAAAACACCTTCATGTCATCACTCGATTCTCTCAAACGCCGTGGTCTGATGGTATGCCTCGGCACAGCATCTGGCACGATTCCGCCCTTTGATCCGCAAATACTTGCCATGAAAGGTTCGCTCTATATGACGCGTCCGGCACTGGCCGACTATATCGCGGATCCGCTGGAAAAAGTGGCTTTAACCCATGAACTGTTTGATCAGGTCATCAGCGGCAATATCAGGATTGATATCCACCAGCGCTACGCACTTGAAGATGCGGTTCAGGCACATAGTGATCTGGAATCGAGAAAACTCACGGGTTCCTCAATCTTTGTTATTTGACGTGATTGAGCATGCACAAGGAGGTTGACCATGCACGTAGAAAAGCTGACTTGCAGTATTGGTGCTGAACTACTCGATGTAAATCTGGCGCAGGCGATCAGAGACGATGGATTGTTTCAGGAAATAAAAGCCTTGTTGTTAGAACATAAAGTTCTGTTTTTGCGAGATCAATTGATCAGCCGCGCCGAACATGTCGCATTTGCGCGCCGTTTTGGAGAACTCGAAGATCATCCTGTGGCCGGGAGTGATCCAGACTTTCCGGGCCTGGTGCGTATCTATAAGTCGCCAGAAGTGCCAAACGACAGATATGAAAACGCCTGGCATACCGATGCGACCTGGCGTGAGTCGCCACCGCTTGGCTGCGTGCTGCGCTGTATTGAATGCCCGCCCGTAGGAGGAGACACCATGTGGGCCAATATGGCGATGGCCTATGCCGTGCTGCCGGAAGTGATCAAGGCAAAAATTGCCCATTTGCGCGCCCGGCACAGCATTGAAGCAACCTTTGGTGCTGCCATGCCAATGGAAGAGCGGCTTGCGCTCAAAGACATGTTTCCCGACGCCGAGCACCCTGTGGTTCGTATTCACCCTGAAACCGGGGAAAAAATTCTGTTCGTCAATAGCTTCACGACGCACTTTACCAACTATCACACCGCTGAAAATGTGCGTTTTGGTCAGGACTATGCGCCGGGCGGCGCTGAACTGCTTCAGTATTTGATCCGTCAGGCTCAGAACCCTGAATTTCAAGTCCGCTGGCGTTGGAAGCCTAACAGTGTGGCTATCTGGGACAACCGTTCAACGCAGCATTATGCGGTGATGGATTATCCGCCCTGCCACAGGAAAATGGACCGGGCAGCGATTGCTGGTCAGTAAGTCCACTGTCAGAAGAAAGTGGATTGCACTCAGTACGTTAACGGACTCAACACAGCACTAAGGAAAACAATATGCAATTTTTAGACGATTCGTTGCACCCGCAGAACCAGGACAAAGTGGTGATTACCGTTGCCCCTTACGGGCCTGAATGGATGCCGGAAGACTTTCCTGAAGATATTCCTGTCACCATGGAAGAGCAGATTCAAAAAGCCGTTGATTGCTATGAAGCCGGTGCAAGCGTCTTGCATCTTCATGTGCGGGAGCTGGATGGGACTGGTTCGAAAAAGCTGTCTAAATTCAACGAGCTGATTGCCGGTGTACGCGAAGCTGTGCCAGATATGATTATTCAGGTCGGTGGCTCGATCTCCTTTGCGCCAGAGGGAGATGGCGAAGCGGCAAAATGGTTATCTGACGATACCCGCCACATGCTTGCAGAGCTTACGCCAAAACCGGATCAGGTGACTGTGGCTATCAATACGGTTCAGATGAATATCACAGAACTGATGGATGAAGAAGACGTAGCAGGGACGACTCTGCGAGAGCCCGCCTTCTGGGAAGCCTATCGCGAGATGACAGTACCTGCCGGCCCAGGCTGGGTCGAAGAACACCTGAGACGGTTACAAGCATCGAAGATCCAACCGCATTTCCAACTGACAGGGATGCATTCACTGGAGACTTTAGAGCGAATGGTCAGACGTGGTGTCTACCGTGGCCCGCTCAACCTGACCTGGGTGGGGATTGGCGGGGGGTTCGATGGCCCGAATCCATATAACTTCATGGAATTTATCCGCCGAGCGCCGGATGGTGCATGCCTGACACTCGAATCGCTGATGAAGAATGTGTTACCGATTAATACCGTCGCTATGGCGCTGGGCCTGCACCCCCGGTGTGGTATCGAGGACACCATTATTGACCAGCACGGCAACCGCATGACCTCAGTAGAACAAATCAAACAATTGGTCCGCCTTGCCCACGAGCTTGGCCGAGAGGTTGCCAATGGTCAGGAAGCCCGTGAAATTTACCGCATCGACACCTGGTACGACAGCATTGACGCAACGCTGACAGCCAATGGCTACACACCAAATCGCAAACCAGGACAGAAAAACGTTCCACTGCGCGGCGCCTGATCCCAGGGGCATTCCGCTTTACCGTTGCACCGGGGCTGGGTTCCGCTGTATGCCCAGTCCCGGTTTTTTTCAATATGGAAATTGAAACCAATAAAAGAACGAGAACGAGGTAACACCATGTCCCTCAATCACTCATTACCTGATGATGCAGAGCATACTGTCAGCTTCCCCCGAGTCTATGCCTGGGTTATTTTCGCCCTGACATTTGGTTTGCTGATCTCCGATTATATGTCGCGGCAAGTGCTCAATGCTGTGTTTCCGCTGCTCAAAAACGAGTGGATGTTGTCAGATTACCAGCTGGGCCTGCTGAGCAGTATAGTTGCACTCATGGTTGGCTTACTGACGTTTCCCTTATCGCTCCTGGCTGATCGATGGGGACGGGTAAAAAGTCTGGCCATTATGGCAACTCTCTGGAGTGTTGCAACGCTCGGCTGTGCTTTAGCGCAGGACTACAACCAAATGTTTATCTCCCGATTCTTTGTTGGCGTCGGTGAGGCAGCGTATGGCAGTGTCGGGATTGCGGTTGTGCTCTCAGTCTTTCCGAAACATTTGCGGGCAACCTTATCCGGGGCCTTTATGGCCGGCGGAATGTTTGGCTCTGTGCTTGGTGTAGGGCTTGGTGGTGTTCTTGCAACGCATTTCGGCTGGCGCGGGGCTTTTGCTGGTATGGCATTGTTTGGCCTGACCCTCGCCTTTATTTACCCGTTGATCGTGCGTGATAAACGCATTTCCCCACCCCGAACCACGCCGCAGCGCTCCCCGAATGCGAATAAGCAACAGCTGCGTACTCTGTTTAACAGCCGTTCTGTGCTCTGTGCTTATATCGGCAGCGGGCTGCAGTTTTTTGTCGCAGGTTCGATGATGGTCTGGATGCCCAGTTACCTCAATCGTTACTACGACATGGGAACCGATAAAGCGGGGGCTTTCGCAGCGATCGTTCTGCTGTGTTGTGGTGTCGGCATGATTTTGTGCGGCATCTTGAGTGACCGTCTCTTTGTTGGGTCGCCGTCACGCAAAATATCATTAGCCATCGCGTATTGCGTGGGGAGCTGCTCAATTTTATTTCTGGCGTTCAGTGTGCCCGCAGGGCCACTGCAGCTGGGCTTGATTTGCTTTGGGATGCTTTTCGCCGCCGGTACCAGTGGCCCCGCCAGTGCTATGGTGGCAAATTTAACTCACCCTTCTGTTCATGCAACCGCTTTTGCCACCCTGACATTGGCCAATAATCTTTTAGGCTTGGCACCAGGGCCATTTATCACCGGTCAGATTTCTGACCATATCGGTTTACAGGCGAGTTTTCAGCTTGTACCACTCATCAGCCTTGTTGCGGCAGCCGTCTTTTTTTATGCCCGGCACACTTATCTGCGCGATATGGAACAGCTGGATCAATGCAACATGCATTCGCTGTCTGACGCGGTCATTCAGGAGAAACATGTATGAGCCATCAACTGACGATCGATGTGTATTTTGATTTTATCTGTCCCTGGTGCCTGATCTGCAAAAAACATCTCGATGAGGCCCTGGTACAGCTTTTTAAAGAAGAACCGACGATCAGAGTGGCGATTCAATGGCATGGTGTCCAACTGCTCCCGGATCTGCCGGAACAGGGCGTGCCATTCGACGCTTTCTATCTGCAACGCCTTGGCAGTGCTGCCGCCGTTTCTGAACGCCGGCGCCAGGTACATCAAGCAGCGATGAAAGTGGGTGTGGCAATCGATTTTTCGTCAATACGGAAAATGCCCAACACGGCAATGGCGCACCAAATGTTCCAACAGGCGGTCAGTCTTGGTGGAACGGTACGGCAAGAGGCCCTGCTGGAACGGATGCTCTCTGCCTATTTCTTGCGCGGTGAAGATATCAGCGATCCTGACACTTTGGCGGCGATCGCAGAGGAATGCGGCTACCACCGTTTAGATCTGGGCTTTGACGCGCAGCAGGGCGACGCTCCTTTCAGCACCTCAGACCTGTCGCACAAACAACTGCCTTACTCAGTCCCCTATATCGTGCTGAATGAGCGTTTAGCGCTCAGTGGAGCGCAAAATGCCGATGAGCTGCAGGATGCATTCCGATACATCCTGTCCCTGACGAGTACCCCTGTCCATGGCTAATCTCTACGAAATTCCTCAAGCCCTTATCCCGGCAGAGAATGAGCGTCGTTTTATCACTTTCAATGGAAAGGACATCGCGCTGTTTAACGTTGCCGGTCAGTATCATGCCATCAATGACAGTTGCCCCCATCAAGGGGCTTCACTGTGCAGCGGGCGGCTCAGCGGCCACATTCTTCAGTGCTGCGCTCATGGTTTAAGGTTCGATCTCAGCACTGGATACATGCTTCATTCTCAACAAGTGAAGCTTGAATGCTTTGCGGTTCAAACTCGAGGCGAACGAGTGTTCATTGAACTTACGGAGGAAATACCCGAATGAATGCCACATTACTCATGAGTACCCCAGGCCGCATTCGAGAGCTGGCGCCGGGGTTTGCCATCAGCCTCACAGTTGCAGCGGCGGCCAGTTTTCTGGCTGACCATTACGACGCCCCTGTCATGCTGTTTGCGCTTTTACTGGGCATGGCCCTGAATTTTCTGGCAGAGGATGCAAAGTGCAAGGCCGGTGTGGAGTTTACCGCCCGCACTGTGCTGCGAATGGGGGTGGCGCTGCTGGGAATTCGCATCACGCTCGCACAGATCGCTGAGTTAGGCTGGAAGCCCGTAGTATTAGTCATCGTGCTGGTTGTGGTCACCATTTTGATCTCAGTGATAGCTGCAAAAGCACTCGGCTTTCAGCGCCTGTTTGGCATGCTTTCCGGTGGCGCCACCGCAATTTGTGGCGCATCGGCAGCTCTGGCGTTATCCGCAGCATTGCCCAATCACCCGCAAAAAGAACGGGCTACCTTATTTACTGTGATCTGTGTATCAGCACTGTCTACCCTGGCCATGATTCTTTATCCCATGATTGCAGAAGCCTTTTCGTTGTCACCCCATCTGGCCGGTGTCTTTCTTGGCGCAACCATTCATGACGTCGCTCAGGTTGTGGGGGCCGGGTACAGCATGTCCTCGGAAACCGGCGATGTTGCCACTGTCGTCAAACTCATGCGAGTGGCCATGTTATTACCCGTTATCTTATGTGCCTCTATGATCACGCGACGACTGGGCAGTGATACCGGAGGCAAAAAAACGCCTTTACTTCCCTGGTTCGCGGTTGGCTTTCTCTTGCTTGCCAGTATCAATAGTACGGGTTTTATCCCGCCGTCTTTGCAAAGTGCAGGCAGTGATTTGTCTGTCGGGTGTCTGGTGATAGCAATCAGCGCACTGGGTATGAAAACACAGCTCAAGGAGCTTGCCTCTGTCGGAATCAAACCTATTTTGCTGATGACAGGTGAGACTGTATTTCTGGCAACGCTAGCCCTGCTCCTCATTCATTACGGGTTTTAGAGATCAGAACTGAACACTCAGGCTCAGTCTTAATACCAGTCACTCTGATCTGGCATTCAAAAAGTCAGGATCAGAGATCCAGTATTTTTAACGATAAAAAGGAAAATCGAGTGACTACACAGCCAACCACCGTCCTGATTATTCCAGGATTACGAGATCACGTTGCCGACCACTGGCAGACACTGTTAGCGAACCGGTTACCGAATGTTCGTACTGTACCGCCGCTGGAGTTTGATAAGCTCAGTTGTGCTGCACGTGTGGAGGCCATTGAGAAAGAGCTGGCTCAGATCAATGGCCCTGTTATTTTGGTTGCCCATAGTGCAGGTGTACTGATGGTGGCACATTGGGCGGCTAAATATCATCGCCCGATTCAAGGCGCGCTGCTGGCGGCACCACCGGATCTTGAGGCACAGTGGCCGGATAATTACCCGTCACCAGACACCTTGAAGCAACATGGCTGGAGCCCTGTTCCGCGCACCCCACTACCTTTTCCGAGTATCGTCGCGGCCAGTACCAATGATTACGTTGCAAGCATAGAAGCGAGCGTGGCCTTAGCTCAGGATTGGGGAAGCCAGTTGATCAATTTAGGCCATGTCGGTCATTTGAATCCCGCATCCGGGTTCGGCGACTGGGCACTTGCTGATCAACTGATCCGGGAACTCGACAGTCATAGCCTGAGCTGAACTATACCGTAGCGGGGTTGCCGCTTGCTCACCCCAGCCGTTTCTTTTTCAACAGCACAGTATTGTCCTGCGCCAGCTCTTTCTCCAGCTGGCGGGTAACAAATTCCGGGCTGTTGGTGTGGCGGGCCAGCAGATGGTACACCACAGGGATCACCAGTAAGGTAAAGCAGGTCGCAACACTTATGCCGCACAACACCACTATCCCGATCACCAGCCTTGTTTCTGCCCCGGCGCCGGTCGCCAGGATCAAAGGAACCGCACCGGCAGCCGTGGTGATGGCTGTCATCAAAATCGGACGCAGGCGGGCACAGGCCGCATCAATGACTGCGTCTTGATAGGCTTTGCCCTGATCGCGCAACTGATTGGCAAACTCGACAATCAATATCCCGTTTTTCGCCGCCAGTCCCACCAGCATAATGATGCCTATCTGCGAATAAATGTTGAGGGTCTGACCGGTAAAGTACAGTCCCAGCAAGGCACCGAAGGTTGCCAGCGGCACGGTCAGCATGATCACCAGCGGGTGAATATAGCTTTCGAACTGGGCCGCCAGCACCAGAAACACCACCGCCAGCGCGAGGGCGAACACAAAGAGAATTGAATGGCTGGCGGTCTGAAAATCCTGCGACGGACCTTTATAGTTCACCACCGCATCAGCAGGTAAATATTGCCTGACCAGTCCGTTCAGATAAGTTAATGCTTCTCCTAAGGTGTAATTATCGGCAAGATTAGCCTCTATGGTGACCGCGCGGATCCGGTTGAACCGGTTCAGCGTCGGCGCATCGGCATATTCAGACACAGTTACCAGGTTCGATAAGGGGATCAGTTCACCATTATGCCGTGAACGCACGTACAGATTGCTGAGATCCTGCGGGGTATTCTGTCGCGCCGGCTGGCCTTCGATCAGCACATCGTATTCTTCCCCGCGCCATTCGTAGCGGGTCACGACCCGGGAGCCCAGCATGGATTCCAGCGTCTGCCCGATTTCCGTCACTGAAACGCCTAAGTCCCCTGCCCGCTCGATGTTAATATCCACCCCAAGCAAAGGCTTGGTTTCTTTGTAGTCATGATCCAGGCCTTCCAGTCCGGGGTTATTCGCAGCCTGCTCCATGATAATGTCACGCCACTGGGCAAGCTGCTCATAGGTGCCGCCACCAATCACGAACTGCACCGGTTTGTTAACTCCGCGCCCGAACGGCTGGCGCATCACAGCGAATGCCGACACCCCGGCAAGATCACTCAGGCGCTGCTGAATATCACGAATGATCACAAACGCATTGCGCCGCTCATCCCAGTCTTCCAGCACCACAATGGCAAAACCGTTGGAGAAATCTTCCAGCTGGCCCCAGCCCCGCGGCGCCCTAACCAGCAAGCGCATGATTTCCCCGCTCTCAACCATTGGCATCAGCCTGTGCTCAATCTCATTCATGTAGGGCTGCATGTATTCAAAACTGGCGCCCTGAGGGCCATTGATCAGAATGAACATGGCACCTCTGTCTTCCCGGGGCGCAAATTCCGTCGGGATACGGGTCGCCAGCCAGACGCTGCCGCACAGCATCACCACCAGAATGCCAATGATCAGATAAGGCCGGCGCAGCCAGTTCATCAGCGATGCACGGTAAAAATCCGTCACCGCCCCCAGCACAGCACTGACTTTACGCACCAGCCAGGGTTCACTCTCGACCTGCTGCATAATTTTTGACCCCATCATAGGCGTCAGCGTCAGTGCGACCAGTGAAGACAGGATCACCGCGGTACTCATGGCAACCGAGAATTCCCGGAATAATTTGCCCAGATCGCCCTCAAGAAAACCAATCGGCAGGAACACGGAAATCAGCACCACTGTGGTGGCAACAATGGCAAAACCGACCTGCCTCGCCCCCAGAAAAGCGGCTTTCAGCGGCGATTCGCCCAGTTCGATACGGCGGTGAATATTCTCCAGCATCACAATGGCATCATCGACGACTATCCCGATGGCCAGGATCAGCGCCAGCAGGGTGAGCAGGTTGATGGTATAGCCCAGGGCGTAGAGAATAATGAAGGTCCCGATTAAAGACACAGGCACAGTCAGTGCCGGGATCAGCATGGCGCGGACACTGCCGAGGAACAGGTAAATCGTGATGATGACCAGGATCAGGGCAATAAAGAGGGTTTTATAGACCTCATCGATTGATGCCTGAATAAACACCGAGGAGTCATAGGATTCTTTGATTTCCATACCGTCAGGCAGGGTCGGATTGAGCTGGGCGACCAGCGCGTTCACCGCCTGAGCCACTTCCAGCGTATTGGCGGTCGATTGCCGGTTAATCCCCAGTCCTATCATGTCCTGCGTATTGCCGCGAAACATGATTTTTTCTTCTTCCGCCGCCAGTTCCACACTTGCCACATCCGCCAGGCGGATCAGATAGCCATCTTCACCTATACCTATCACCAGGCGGGAGAAATCCGCGGGAGCAAGAAAACTGCGCTGAGTGCGGATAGAAAACTGGCGGTTTTCCGATTCGATCGATCCGGCCGGCAGCTCAACATTGTCGGCCCTGAGTGCGTTTTCCACATCGGACACCGTCAGCCTGCGGGCAGCCAGTTTTTGCCTGTCTATCCATATCCGCATCGCATATTCTTTACCGCCACCGATACGCACCGCCGCCACACCGTCCAGCACAGAGAAGCGATCGACCAGATAGCGGTTGGCGTAATCCGTCAGCTCAAGGGTATCCATCCGGTCTGAGACCAGATTGAGCCACATGATCACTTCGGAGTTGCCCTCCGCCTTCTGCACTTCAGGCGGGTCCGCTTCGTCCGGCAAATTATTGAGGATACCGGAAATACGGTCACGCACATCGTTCGCGGCGGCGTCGATATCGCGCCCGATGCCAAATTCCAGCGTCACATCCGACCGGCCGTCACTGCTGGTGGAACTGATATTGCGGATCCCCTCAATGCCAGACACTCGATCCTCGACAATCTGGGTGATCCGGCTTTCCACAATAGCTGCCGATGCCCCCCGGTAGTTGGTTGAAATAGTAACAATCGGCGGATCGATATCCGGATACTCGCGCAGCGGCAACCTTTCATAGGCCACCAGCCCGAAAGTAATCAAGAGCAAACTGATCACTGAGCCAAAGACTGGCCGCCGGACCGCCAGATCAGTCAGAAACATGGGCGGCCTCCCGGAAGGTGAAATGCTCCACAGGCTGAGTGGTCACTGTCTGTCCCGGCCGGACTTTATCCATCCCCCGGGTGATCACCTGCTCGCCTTGCTGCACACCGCTGAGAATTTCCACTTCACCGCGACTGCGAAAACCCAGCTCAACCAGCCGCTGTTCAACCACGTTCTCGCCGTTAACGACCATCAGAAAATGTTCCGCCTGACGCGGGATCACCGCTTCTTCAGGAACCACCAGCCCGGCACGGGATTCTAATGTCAGCGCCAGTGTCATCAGCATACCGGGCCGTAACAGCAATTGTGGATTGTCGACTCTGGCTCGCACCTCAACGGCCCGCGTCTGAGGGTCGACCCGGCTGTTGACCGTGGAAACCCTGCCGGAAAAAACCTGATCGGGAAAAGCGGCGACGCTTCCTTCCACCTGAGCACCAGGCTCAATCTGGCCGAGAAACCGTTCAGGCACAGAAAAATCGAGTTTAACCGTATCCAGGGCATCCAGGGTGGTGACCACCATACCAGGCGTCACCAACGCACCCTGGCTGATCTGGCGAAACCCCAGCACACCGGAAAAAGGTGCCAGCAGGGTTCTGGCTTCCAGCTCAGCCTGATTCTGAGCCAGGATGGCTCTGGCCACTTCAATCCCCGTCCGCAGTTTATCCAGCTCAGAACGCGCCACAGTGTTGCGGCGAACCAGACCTTCAATGCGTTTGTATTCCCGCCTTTGTTCGTCCAGATTGGCCTGTGCCGCCCTGACTTTGGCTTGTTGTTCACCCGAGGTCAGCGTGAGCAGTAACTCCCCCGCCCTCACCTGCTGACCGTCTTCAAAATGAATACGATCGACTTTTTCCGTCACTTTTGCGGTGATCTGTACTGACTCGCGCGATTTCACCGTACCAAGGGCTTCGACAAGACGGGCAACGTTCTGCCGCACTACCGGCTGAACCACCACATTGGGCACAGGGCGTGACTGCTTCACCAGTGTCTGAGCACGTCGCTGGTATTCGGTATAACCAATACCAAGAACCAGAGCCAGCAGTAAGACAGTGCCGACTATCAGGGTGACTTTCATCCATGTGCTCCTGTGAACAAAGGCAAAACAGCAATGATATGTCGATTCCAGTTAAGTATAGCCAGCAGCGATTTTTTGACGTGTTGTCAATGGCGATGAAAAGTGGCGGAAGTGGGACGCAGAGAAGTCACAGACCCGGTTTACAGTGTAAAACCGGTCTGTGACGGTTATAACGCTTTTTATTTCACCAATGAAATGTCATTGATGGTATTGGCAATCACGCTAAAAACCGTGCGTATATTGCGTTCATTCGCGGTATAGAAGCCATCGGGACTGGCACACTGGCGCACAATCTGGGCATTGTTGCCATAGCCGATACTGAACACCTGGATACCCTGCTTTTTCATTTCACGGCATATCGCCACCTGTTTTCTGTCGCGTATCGCAGGGTTGACCCTGTGCTCGCCATCAGACAGCAGCACCATGACTTTGACATTATTCGGCATTTCATAGCTACGCGGCAGATCGGCCATGGCTTCCCGCCACAGTCCCTGCCACTGGGGCGAGAGTAGTCGCCATGCCCAGAGCACCCCTTCTGCGGTGTTGGTATTATTGCCCGGATAAAGCTGCTCTATGCCTTGCTGGTACTCATGCTGCGTTTTTGCCATCGCCATAATTGGACTGACACCGCAGTCCAGCGAGTCAAACAGGCCCAGCGAAGCCAGGGCATTTTCACGATAAGCATGTTCCGGGTTATCTGACGGATAAAAAGCTTTCAGCGCTGTGCCATCGGCATAGCGGCTGCCGGCTGGGCGCTGCGTGGTATGAAACAGCTCAATCTGCTGACCGCGGGACGGCGCAAGTTCCAGTTGCCGAACCCAGCGCGACGAGACTTCACGCGATTGCGTTAACCCAGTGCTGTCTTCCGCCAATCTGGCGCAAAACGCCTGCCTGTCCCGTCCCGGTACGGAAGGGTGCAAAAAGCTGTGCCAGTTCTTCTCTTTAAACAGGGTTTGCAGGTTGAAGGGCGGCTGCAAACTGGACGGCTCGAAAAACTGAGGATACGGCCCAATGTTCACCAAGCCGCTGGCCGGGATCAGGCTGATCACTCGGTTATCATTGCGCCTTTCTTTGGCAAAAAGCACATCAGCAAAATCCACCAGTCCTTTCTTGACCTGATTGAGCGGCTCTCCTTTCATCGAATCCGACACATCCACCACTACGGCAATTTCTACCGTGCTCTGCACAATCCGCGACGCAGCTTTAACCCCGATAGGAATGTCCTGACTGCTGCCTGTCAGCCGGAGGCTGGCCCCGTTCTCACCTGACTGAATCTGTGCGCTGGCATCGATGCGGTTTGATGTGAGCAGGGCTGCCACATCCCGGGATGGATCATCACTGTCCGAGGCCGACAGCAAGGCAATATCCGCCACACCGCTCAATCTGTCATGGTCATGATAAGCACGAATGATGGTGCTGACGGTGACGAGAAATCCCACGGCGCCGATCAACATCAGGATAAAACCGGCAGAGAAGGCACCTTTCTGACGATATACATAGACTGTCATTGTATCTCCTGTACATAACCGGCACGCAAGTTTGTCCCGGTGAGCCATTCGTTCAGCCAGCTGCCGGAGGCCACTTCGCCGGTTTTCAGGCACAAGGAGACCCGAACGAATATGCCCCGGGTCAGGGTTGGCCAGTCGTTGGCTTCAGTACACAACCCTTCTTTGACCACACTGACCTCCTCACCTGTCGCCAGGTTTCGCCAGTCGATAGCCAAACCGTACTGGCTGCCGGATAGCTGTTTGTCTGTCAGTGCTGTTACCTGTTGTTCTGCATACCGGCCATAGAAGGTAAAGGGATTGTCCGCGTCAGTGTTGGGGGTAAATGCTGTCATGCTGACCATCTGCGTCAGGTTATATGCGAGATTATCCAGCCGCTGCTGCAAACGCAGCACACTGAGTAAGTCAGAGCAGGACAGGATGAACAGCACCAGAAAGCCGAAGACAAACACGGCTTCAACACTGGCCGCACCGCGCTGTTTGGCCGGGAAACCCGAACCGGTTAAAGAAAAGTCACGTCGGCTCATTCTGGCATCCTGTCTGAAAGCATGATCAAGGTCGTTCGGTATTCCAGGGTCCGCGCTTTGGCAAAAAACAGGGGATACACAGTCATGGCCGGCTTTAGTACAGCTGTCACCCGCAATACAGGATCAGACGGCGCCAGAGGGATCGCCTCGTCTGGTGCCAGCCCGCCGTCTGCCTGCAGCATCTCGGCCAGCGAACCATAACGGGTAACGGACAGACTGAAATCCGGTTTACCTATCAGGCTGGCCTGAATATCTTGTTTCAGCACTGTCGCGCTGGGCAGCCCTCCCCGAACGCTGTCGACCATGTGTTCGCGCAATACTCGTCGCATGGCATGCTCCAGGGTGCTGTATTGCCAGTGCACTCGCACCACGTCTGCAAACAGCAGCAACAACCCGATAAAGACAGGCAGCAAAAAGGCCATTTCCACGCTGACCACGCCCCGCTGGCGACAGGAAGTCTGAACCGGTTGATGCATCAGGACTGACCTTGAAGCGGAAGTAGCTGTATCTGCTCAAAACGGGCTGACAGCCTGCGTATATCGTGATCAACCTGAGTCGGCGACATGAAGCGGGACAGGATCAGCCTGGCCTGTTGCTCCTGCCCTTCCGCCAGCAATAACAGGGCATAGTTCATCTCCACCCGAGGGGGCAACTGCTGATAGTGCAGCAACGGGGCGAAGACCTCCCTTGCCGTGCGCACCTCGCCATCCATCAACCAGCCCAGCGCCAGGTTGGCGCGATAGTATGCATCGTCGGGAGCCAGCGTCACAGCCCGCGAGAAAGCGGCTCGTCCTTGCACGTAACTGTTCTGATTTAACAGCACAACGCCCAGGCCGTTGCGCAATTTGGCTTCCTGAGTCGCAGTCAAGCCTTGTAATGCCAGCCCCTGGTGGTACGCAGCCTGTGCCCGTTCTACCCTGCCATCATCCAGGCTGAATTTTCCGAGATAATAGGCAGCCTCCGGGGCGAGTTCTCCTTGCATCTCCAGCAGTTGCTGCAGCGTATCTCTGGCCGCCTGTTTCTTGTCCTGCTGGTACTGACTGCGTGCCAGCATCAGCAGGGCTTGCTGAAAGAAAGGAGTAGCCCGCGGGTTTTGCTGCCCCCCCTCACCTGAGGGCGCAGACGTATCCAGCATCTTCCGGTAAAGGGTTTCCGCTTTGACATACTGATGCGAGTCGAAAGCGGTTTGCGCCACAACCATGGCATTGGTCTGAGCCTTGGCGCTGACGGTATCGGCGTGACGACTGCAGGCACTCAGAGCCAGAGCGGCAAGTGCAATCCAGACATAGCGGCTGTTGCGCAGTAACAACTGAGCAGAAGTAGTCGTATTCATCAAAGTGTTCCTGTTATTCACTCAGGCTTTCAATCAGCAGATTCAGGGTAGGGGCTATGATTAACACCAGCAGTGGCAGCATGATAAAGCCCATTTGGATTAAGGTGATACGTCCCGGCAACTTGCCCGCCTGCTCTTCCAGCGCTATCTTGCGCATCTGACGGGCTTCTTTGCTGATGGTGCGCATGGTATCGGCCAGCGGCGACCCGTAACGCTGGGCCATTGCCAGCGTTGAAGCCAGCCGTTCCAGCTCAGGCAGGCCGGTTCGCCAGGCCAGTTTTTTCATGCACTGCGCGGGATCGCCCATGACCTGTACTTCGGCATGAGTGCGCAGGAATTGCTCGGCAAGACGGGGTTCGCTCGCTTGCAGATAACGTCCGACACGCTCCAGCGCGCGATCCAGTGACAGCCCGGCTTCCACTGTGATCACCAGCATATCAATGGCATCCGGTACAGCACGGCGTTGCTGCTCCCTGACACGTAAAGAGCGGCGACGCAGCCAGTACTCAGGCAGGTTAGCCCCCAGCACATAGGCAAACAGCAATGCCATCAGCAACATAGCCGTCAACTCGCCCTGCCAGCGCCACACCAGAGCCACCACGACCGCCGCCATGCCGCTCAGACATTTGGCCCCACATACTCTCGCGACACCATCGTCACTATCAATACCGGCCTGAGCCAGCATTTTGAGCAGACGTTGTTTCTCTGCCGCCGACGCCGGATAGCGGCGGCCAATCCGTGCCAGCCAGTGCTGACGTTCAGCGCTTTTTTCCGAGACGTTTTCCATGCAATAGCGTACCCGCTGCACAGCCCAACGAGCATGCTGACGCTGTTGATACCAGAGCAATGCACATGACACGACAACCAGCCAAAGCAGCGCTATTGCCAGTATCAGGGAAGAAGAAATCAAAGGAATGGGCATAATAATTAAGCCTTTATCTGGGTCAAGCGGCGGATGAGCATCAGCCCGAACAGAATACTGCCGATCACATAGCCGACCACCATCTGGCCCTGCACAGTCATCATCAGATAATCGAAATGTTCCCGTCCGGCACTGAACAGCACCAGTACGATAAGAACCGGTAGCGCCGCCAGCACTTTGGCTGAGCTGCGCGATTCCGACGTAATACTGGCCACACTGGCTTGCAGTTCTTTACGTCCGCGCAGGGTATCGCCAAGCTGATTCAGCACCTCAGACAACCGGCCACCGGTTTCCTGCTGCAAGCTCAGCACTACGGTAAGGAAGCGAAACTCTGCCACCGGCATTCTGGCTGACGCTTTGGCCAGCACGTCGGTAAGCGGCTGGCCGACACGCAGCTCGTCATGCATCTGCCCGAACAGGCGGGATACCACAGCACGTTGATCCTCCGCTTCCCCGTACTGCTCGGCGATCACCGCAAAGGTATCAGCCATTGGTGCGCCCACACGCACCGCCCGGATCATACCGTCGATCACTTCCGGCAGCTGATCACGAAAAGCATCCAATGCCTGTTGCTGCAACTGATGATAAACAACCCAGACGCCAAGCGCGGTCACAGACAGCGAAAGACTCAATGCGACAAACCAGGTCATGCCGTTGACCGTCAGCAGCAGCGTGATCGCCACCACAGCCGCGGGGACGGCACGTTGCCAGAATTGCACACGTTTCCCCCCCAGCACGGTCGCCATGGTCAGATACCATTCAGGCAAAGTGCGCGTTTCCTGCTGAGCGGGTGCACGAAACTGGCTGTAGCGCTGCGCCTGTTGCTGCCAGCATTCCCGCTGGCGATAAGCCTGCCACCACAAGCCGAGGATCATCAGCCACACCGACACCACCAGCAGGCTTAGCAGCACTGTAATACTCAGCATACTGCCTCTCCTTGCGGGACAAGCGGCAGACTGCAGACGCTCATGGCCTGATCCAACCCGGACTGCGCGGCTTTTTCCAGCAGCGCCTCCGACATCCCGCAGGCATCAAACTCACCCTGGATACAAGAGTGATCAACATGCTGATAGCGAAAACGGAAGATCGGCTTCATCTGAATCGCGCCCTTGCTGATCCCGGCCACTTCGCTGATGGCCGTGATCCGACGCTTGCCGTCCCGCATCCGTTCAAGTTGCACCACCAGATCGACCGCACTGACAATCTGGGACTGAATAATCGATTCTGACAGCTTTTCTGCGCCCATCTGCAGCATGTTCGACAGGCGGATCATGGCATCTTGCGGGTTATTGGCATGCAGGGTACAGAGGGAGCCATCATGGCCGGTATTCATGGCCTGCAGCATATCGAACGCTTCCGCCCCGCGTACCTCGCCAAGAATGATGCGGTCCGGCCGCATCCGCAGCGCATTACGTACCAGAGCACGAATGGTCACCTCGCCTTTCCCTTCCGCACTTTCATTGCGGGTTTCCAGCGGTACCCAATGCGGCTGATCCAGCGACAGCTCAGCAGCATCTTCAATGGTCAGGATGCGCTCGTCATCACCAATATGCTGGCTGAGGGCATTGAGCAGCGTGGTTTTCCCCGAACCGGTTCCGCCCGATACCAGAATGTTAAATCGCCCTTTAGCGGCCAGGGCCAGAAACTGAGCCATGGCCGGCGACAGGCTCTGATTCGTGACCAGTGCGTCCAGTGTCAGGCGGCTGGCCGGAAATTTACGGATAGAAATGGTCGTGCCGTGCAGTGCCAGCGGCGGGGCAATAACGTTTACCCGGCTGCCGTCGGCCAGCCGGGCATCCACCATAGGCGTCGACTCATCCACCCGACGCCCCACAGCGTTGACGATCCGCTGCGCCACATTCAGAACATGCTGTTTGTCGTGAAAACGGATCTTAGTTCGCTCCAGCTTGCCATGTCGCTCGACATACACATTGTGCGGACCGTTGACCAGGATATCGGAGACACTCGGATCATCGAGCAGCGGCTGGATCGGCCCGATGCCGATCATCTCATCCACCATTTGTCTGGTCAGCAGTGCCAACTCGCCACTGTTATAGGGCAACAGTTTTCTGGCGGCTATCACGTGCAAAGCATCGCTGACCTTGAGCGCCAGCGCCTGAGGCAACAGCTTGGCAGCCACCGACGGTTCAACCTGCTGATAGAAGGCTTCTCTGGCCTGCTCTGACATCGTCAGCAGTTCCTCTTCCTGCATCGCAAGCGCTGGCGGGGTATGTTTACCAAACATTATGCCGCACTCCGTTTCACGGCAATGGAAGCACCGCCACTGATCACTGTCTGAGTCAGCTTTCTCAGCTGTTTAGCCAGCTTACCGCCCACGCAGACCACTGGCTGACCTGATTGCTCCGATTTCACCACAGCAGCGGCATCAAACGGCAGTGTCATCAGGGTTTGTAATCCTGACGCCTGCGCCATTTCGGCCTCAGGTACCCGGCTGGTTTTCGTCCGGCACTGGTTAGCCACCAGCAGACGACGCTGATGCGTGCTGGCCTGCCGGAACTGCCATTTATTCAGCAGCCGCATTGCACTGAGACTGCTGTCATGCAGTATCAGGCACAGATCGGCCTGCGCGGCCAATGCACGCCAGGCCGGATCGCGCAGGTCAGGCACATCGACCACCACAGTGCTGTAATGGCCGGCAACCATAGCCACACTGCTGATAACCTCCTGCGACAATTGGGCAGGAGAGTCCTGAACCCCGTCCTGGTTGTAAAACAGGTGCAAGCGTTCACTGACCTGATGGGCCGCATGGCTCAATAATGTGTCATCCAATCGCTCGGCCTCAGTAAAAATTGAGTGCTGGATATGCTCATAATCAACCCCCAATAAAATGGGGTGCTGGCTGTGATAAGTGTTGAGATCAACCAGCGCAACGTGCTGATGATGTTCATCTGCCAGCAGCCAGGCCAGATTGGCCGCGACGGTACTGGTGCCGACACCGCCTCCTGAGCCCACAACAGCAATCACTCGGCCGCGGCGCAGAGGCGCCGTTGCAGGGCGATCCACCATGGCCAGCAAACTCAGGCGCAGGGCATCCGCATCCAGCGGTGTTGCATGGTAATCGCTCACTCCCAGCTGCATCAGACGGCGGTAGACATTGAGATCCTGACGCTGGCCAAGCACTACCAGTTTCATCGTTGGCGGACAACACTGCGCCAGCCCGGATAGGTCAGACTCCAGCTTGCCACAATCACCGGCATCCACGATAAGCACATCGGGTGCGCCTTGATTCAGGCAGTAATCACAGGCAGCCTGCATATCGCCCTCCCGGACTGTCATTACCACATCCGGGAGCTGCTCACCGATTAAGTTCAGGCTGTGGCGGCTTGCGTCAGTGAGGACAAAGGCCACCAGTTGCTGTTGTTTACGCATGACTTTACTCCCCTGTTGTGCTCTGGCTGCTGGCATGTTTGATCTTGTCGTCATAAAGACGCTGCACGGCCCCTACATCGAGCGCGCTGGATGTCACTTCGTACTCCGCACCTTCGAACCAGTGAGCTGTGGTTGTCATAGCCCGGAACTGATTGCGTTTCAGTAAACAGGTATTCATCGATACCTCGGCCGGCCCCTGCTGATAACGGCAGGTATGCGGCTGCAACGTCACCGTCAGAGCAACCTGGTATCCGGACTGGCTGGCAGGGTGATGCTCCACCAGGGTTGGCATCGCCAGTTGCTGCTGCAATACAACCGATAACTCAAGTGATTGGCGCGGCTCAGCCGGACCGGTGATTGCCACCCTGAGTATGCCGTCTTCCAGCCGCTCAGCCAGCGGGCGCAGAACAGCCTGCAACGAGGGTTGCAATTGCGCGGCATTCACCCGATAAGTGGCGGTTTCCAGATAGTTTTCAGTCGTCTTCTGGCTGTCGTTCCAGTTGTCCAGCCGATCGACACAGCCCGTCAGCGCCAAAGCCGTGAGTGGCAGCAGCAAAGATTTTGCATTCAGTTTCATCATAAATCCCAGAATCAGTAGCTATAGCCGTACTGGCCGAACAGCGTTGCCTGTCCCTGTACAGCAGGGGCTTGCATGTCGCCAAAATCACTGAAGAAAAGCCGTTCAAACCGGCTTGGCGGGCGGTAGAAATCCAGCGGTGTGGCCAGTTCAAGCGGGTTACTGGTCGGCTCGACCAGACGGGCCGTCGCTATAATCACCAGCTCGCTTTCCCCTTCCTGGTAAGTGGTACTGCTGAAAAACGGTGCCAGAAACGGTATTTCTCCCAGCACAGGCAAAGCTTCAACATTCTGATCGCGGTAAGTACGTACCAGACCCGCCAGCGCAAAGCTCTGGCCATCGGCCAGCTCAACCGTGGTGGTGGTGCGGCGGGTTTCGATCCCCGGTACCACGACACCGCCAATGGAGACACTGTTTTCACGGCTCAGAGTGGACACTTCCGGTGAGACTGTCAGACTGATGCGTTTATTGCTCAGCAGGGTTGGTGTCAGTCCCAGTGAGATACCAAAGTTCTTGAACTCGATTTCCGGGCCATCGTCACCGTTACCGACAGGAAACGGAAACTCACCGCCAGACATAAAGGTCGCCGCCTCACCAGATTTGGCCGTCAGATTGGGTTCAGCCAGCACAGTCACCAGGTTGTTCTGCACTAACGCATCAATAATGGCGTCAATTTTGACCGTATCTCTGCCAATCAGACTGTTGTCTGCCGGCGTGGGATACAGATTGCCCGGCGACACGCCCAACTGCAGATATTTACCTATTGCACTCCAGCGCATCCCCAGCTGTTCGCTGGTGGAGCGTTCCATTTCGATGATACGGACAGAGATGTTGATCTGATCTGAACCGGCCAGACGCAAGCGATTGACCACATGAGGATACTGGCCTTCGCCCCCGCCGGGTACAGCGTCTTCCGGCCGCTCGTTGGTGGAACGCTCACGCCCCTGCGAAAGCGGTTCCTGGCCGTTGGTCGCAAACAGACCTCTGGCAAAGCCGGCAGACATAGACAAAATATCGTGTGCCTGCTGGGCACTGATCACTTCGCCGGCAACTACTATCGCTTTGGAGGTGTATTGAAAGTCTAATGGCGTATCGGGATAGGCACGCTTTGCAGCTTGTTCCAGCGCGGTAAGATCGGCCTCCACACGCACGTCAAAATGGCCCAGGGTCTGTCCCTGATGACCAGTGATCACCAGATCTGTTTTACCCACGGCTATGCCGTGTACCAGCAGGTGCTGCTCTGACGGGCTGTGCAATTTGGCCACATTCCCGTTGGCGATAAACACATCTTTCACCGGCTGGTCAAAGCGCAGCAGGCGGGACTGATCGGGTTTGAGCATTAACGGTTGAGCTGCCTGAGCAACAGTGCTCAGGAGTGAAAATAACATGAATGAGATACAACGCATGACACACGGGCCTTAATTGGAGGAACCGGATTTATCGGCTTTATCAGCATCGGAATCGTTTGCCGGCTTACCGTAGGCAATACGAACCCCATGCGTGGGAATGGCTTTCGGATTATGGTTTTGCGAGACCTGCTCGGCCCAAACCACGGCTTGCTCTGTTGCCGCCATGCTGTCGAGAGCAGGGCGTCGACCACGAAGCACCAGCGACAGTTCGCCAAGTTTGTTGGCCAGCAACAGCCGGGCCGCTTCCTCGGGCAACAACTCGAAAGTTACATTCACCAGATCAAACTGTTGCTGACCTTTAGCAGAGGCGCCACGCTGACCGAGATCAATCAGTTGCGCTTCAATAGCCAGTAGCTTGATATCTGACAGCACCTGCTCGGCAGACAGGCCGGATACAGCTTCGTCACCCACCAGTTTGCCCGCATTACTGTTATTGCTGGTCAGAATGACATCGACCCGGTTTCCCGGACGCAGCAAGCCGTGACTGACCGCTTCCGGTGTCAGTGCCAGGGTCACGGCACGGGTGCCTGGCGCCATCATGGCGGAAAGATAATGGCTCTGCTCCGGGCGTATCACGTCTTCTGCCGACAAGATCTGCCCGGTTTGCAGTGAACGGGTGATCAGGCTGCCGGACAGGTTTTTAGACTGAATAAATCCCTGCAGGAACAGACCCGGCAGGTTCCCTTCATCGGATGCCGGCAAATCCGCCCAGCGCAAGTCTTCCTCGCGCAGCAAAGCTCCCGCCTGCAGCGGATGTGCCGCTACCAGAATCCGGGCACGGTTTTGCACCGACTCGGCACGGTTTCGTTCGGTGGCGTTATCGGCCTCCGCAGCCCGTGCCTGCTCTGAAGGCGACTCAGCTGGCTGAACCCAGACAACAGCAAGGGCTGCCAGCAGCGCTCCTGACGCTATGACAAATAACAGAAATTTTTTCATGATAAGAACTCTCCGGGATTGATTCAGCCCGTCATGGAAAGAGGATCAAAGGCGTCGACATCAAGGCTCCCAGTGTAATGGCAACCCCGTAAGGCACAGTGCGTACGGCTGGGTAAGCCGGCTTCCAAGCCAGCAACAAGCGGTTTCGTGCCAGATACGCCAGACTCAGCACTCCGCCAGACAAAGCCGTTACCAGCAGACATTCCGGCCAGTGGTCCTGAGCGGCGTACAGGCAGACTGCCAGCAGCTTGCTGTCCCCGGCTCCCAGCCACCCTTTTGCGTATGCGGCCAGCCCGAGGATCAGGCAGGCTATTGAAACCAGCACATTCATCAGGCTGAAAGGCACCAGCAGCACGGACAGGATCAGCAGCACAACTATGGTGACATTGGGAATCCGGCGCTCAGTCACATCAGTAACCACCAGCCAGGAGAACATCAATGCCGCCAATCCCTGAGCGACGACTATGCCGGTATCAGCCATTTTCACCGATATTCAGATCTTTAATGATCGTCTCAAACTTTGCCTTCAGTGCGGTAACGAAAACACCGTCTGAACCAAAGATTGCCAGAATACCGGCGGCCAGCCCTGCTGCCAGGATGCCGTATTCAATCGCCGTTGCCCCCTGTTCATCTTTCAGATACCGCTGAATTAACTTGGCCGGAAACACTTTCATTATTCACTCCATCAATAGGTTAAAAAAACAGACGCGAATGATATTGATTATCAACATCACTTTCAATAGTATCTCCGCCGATTAAGTAAAAAATCGCTAAATAACTGCAACTAAAGAAAAAAATAGAGTCACTTGTGACACAAAGCTCCAAATAGGCAGCGTCTTTGATAGCTGAGTCAAGCCGGAACACCAGAAGGAAGGAAAACAACTGAAGTGAATATTCATAGTAAAGATAGATTTAAGGTATTGATCAGCGCAGCGCTGGTTGCCGGACTGAGCGGCTGCAATATCGAACCGGTGCGAGACGGTAGCGAAGGACAGACGGGGTCACCCTCTGCGTTGTTACCGGATCAGCCTGACTCAGGGTCTGACACGGGAGGCACAGTCAGCCCGCCTCCGCCGGTCCAGCCCGATCCCACACCGGATCCGGCACCCAAGCCAACTCCGGATCCAACGCCAGACCCGACGCCGACCCCGGATCCTGCGCCCGAACCTGTCACCACCATCACTTTATCCGGTGCTGTTCTGGGGGATCGCGGCCAGCAGTACACTGTCAGTCTGAGCGATGGTAAATCTGAAGTTAAGGCCCGCACCGCTGAAACCGGCGGTTATCAGTTCGAATTACAGCTGCGGCAATGGCAACGTCAGTCATCGTTAAGCCTGACGGCCACAGACATTGATAATCCCGGCATGGTTTTCCGGCACACCCTGCCCAATATCGATAGTCTGTTACTGCTTGATGGTGATAATAATCAACTGATCGATAATCAGGAATTGCTGCCGCTCGCCCTCTCTCCGGCCAGTATTGCCTTTGACGCTGTCGCGCAGCACCTGCTTGGACGCAGCGCACTCAGTCAAAGTGACAGAGAAGCCGCCAAGCGGCAGATGGCCACGCATGCCACGCTTAACCAGGCTTTCGTGCGCGACCTTGCACAGCTGCTCTCAGAAACGCAGGCTAAACCTGCCGACAGCGATGTTTCAGCCCTGCCGCTGCTGGGATTAACGCAAACGCAGCTTACCGCTCAGCTGGTGGGCGCCAAAGCTGCCACTCCAAACCTCTCGCTGGGCGAGCTGTATGGCCAATTGGCAGATACACGTCAAATCACACTGCCGGCAACAGCTGAAGCTCAGTTGGAAGCCAGTTTTACTGCAGGGCAAACCCTGAACACCCTGAGCGCAGCATACCGCTGGCAGGAATCTTTCTATCCGGTCTATACACTTCGCCTGAGCGGGGCTTTTCCGGCAGAGCTGACAGACGCCAGAGTCAGTGTTCTCATTGGAGCCAAGCCCAATGACGACACCCGGGGTGAGTATTATTACAAACCAGAGCGTCCTCACCGGGTTATTCCCTTGATGCTGACAGATGACACTGGCCGTCAGACCCACAGAGTAAACGTCAAGGGTCAGCAGCATTACACCCTGACCGTTCGCCTCCATGACACCGCTGACGGATTCAGCCAGTGTGCTCCCGGCTTCATCGGCGAGTCCTGGGAAGGTAAAATGACAGACGACAACCTTCAGGATTTACTGACCCTTCAGATTACCGATCACAGTTCCAATGTTGAGCTTCGCTCGGTATTGGGGCCGCTTTGTGAGCTGATAGCCCTTGATTCCAATCAGGACGGTACCCTCGATAGCAGCGAGTATGCCCGCACCAACATAGGGTACATTTCGTCTGCTCAGGAAGTGCTGCTAAAGAAGACAACTCTGGCCAGCTACGGCTCATTTATCGACTGGAAGCCGCTGAGTATTGCGGAAATTGATGCGCTGATGACGCCATTCCCGCGCCAGCAAACTGAGCTTCTGGCCGCTTTCGCCGCCCTTCAGGCGAAGCAGTCACTGTTCAGTGAACCCGTAGATCTGATTGAAAGCGCAAGTTTTTATCAGGATCTGCTGGGGCTGGTCGGTATTAACATGCAGGCAGAGTACAGTATTGTCTCAAACAGTAATCAGATCCCTCAGCTGAACATTCTGCAATCCCTGATGGGAGAAAACGCGGGGCTGGCTCAGTTGCTGATCAATCACCCTGATAACAATATCTCGCACATCCTCAAAGCGGCCACCAGCCTGTTAGCCGATTCCACCCCCGATCAAGCCTACTTTGACAATCAGCCGCCACCAGGACGCTGGGTGCAAGTGTACCCGAACAGCCATCTGTCCCCCATCTGTCAATCCAGCGGGCTGGTCAGCTACGATCAGGTCACAGGCATTGCTATCGTCGGTCAGGGGGTGGACAGCACCTCTGGTCAGCACTGGGTTACGCTTGACTGGCAGGAACAGGATTACGTGAGTGAATATACGCTCGGCTGGGATACAAAGCCCTTTACCGCCATCACTGATGCCGCCAATCGCCAGCAAACCAGCCGCACCCGGGCAACCGTAAGCGGACTGGATAAATGGCAGACGTACCGCATTCGTATCGGAACACCGGGTGGCAGCCTGAGTGCAGAGCTGCAATACACCCCGGGGCGTATCCATCTCAATGATACCCGGATCACCCAAGGCATTCTCGGTGACGACAGCACCCGTGGGCGCGACACCCAGAATCAGTGCGATCCGTTAAGCGGGCTGGCCTATAACAGTAACCGGGACGGTGAGTTGGGGGCTCGTTATATCAAGTTGGATACAGAAGGAAAACGCCTGCCACGTCAGGATCTTGCCTGGAAGCAGCTCAAATTCAGTTGCGTGGCTGACGCTAATACCGGCCTGATCTGGGAAACCAAATCGGCGACGGATCTTGAGCACCCCAGCCTGCACGATGATCTGTACTATTTTTCCTTTGACGGCAAAGACAGCAGTATTCCTTTTAACGGCACCTGTTACAACCCGGACACCGAAAAACTGGCTTCAGATCGTACCCAGTGCAGTGCGGCTAACCAGGTGACTAAAGTCAACGAAAGCAAGCTGTGCGGACTGAGTAACTGGCGACTGCCCAGCCAGCAGGAAATTTACGGGATCATGAACCTGCAGGGCGATCAGTCAACCGCACTGGACAGAAGCTACTTCCCGAATATCAGCGGATTAAAAACCACCTATTTCAACTGGAAAGATGATCAAGATAAAAGCCGGCATGAAACTATCTATCACGGTTTCTGGACAGCCAATCAGCATCCGCTAACTGCAGAAGCGCTGACGCGCACCGTCAGGCCGTTGAAGCAACGTGGGAATGCACTGACACCAAACCAGCAGCCGCACATGATCATGCTGGTCAGCGATGGCTTTAGCGCGCAATAAACAACAGGGACATCAAGATGAAATCGATAAGCATACTGATTGCGACTCTAGTAATAACGTGCGCCGCGCAGGCCAGTGACAATATTCAGACGGCCTGTAACGCAGATTACACCCCGCCATCCGGGCGCTTTACTCAGGCAGTGCTGACAACCACTGCAGGTCCGCTCAAAGTGGTGAATGACAAGCAAACCGGGCTGCAGTGGCAATTCTGCTCATTAGGTCAGCAACTCAGCGGGGATCAACTCAGTTGTCAGGGTGATCCTGAGATAATAGACAAAGATGCAGAGGCCAATGCCCATCTGGCCAAACAGGCGGTGATCGTGAGTAACGAGAACAGCCGGCTGGGTGAAACCGCTCATCCCTGGCGAGCTCCTGATGTGAACGAACTGTTAAGTATCTACAATAACCAGTGTTCGCCTGCCTTGTATCCGGCCTTCAGTTATCCGTCTAAAACACTGGCAGAGCTGCAAACCCTGAAAGAGGCTGGTAAATTTGATCCGCTCTATCATAAGTTTGTGAGCTACTCAGAGCTGTATTATCTCACCGACAGCTGGGGCACAGATGGGCGCTATGCCTTTGTGTCGTTCAGCAACCTGAACCTTCCCCTGCTCACAGCACTGAATAATGATCCCTGGGGTGGGCCGGAGAAAAGGAATGCCAGTTATCACGATTACAATATCTGGGGAGGGATGCTAAGGCTGGTCCGTGAAATCCCTTAGCTTCAATATTTATGCCGTGTCCTCAGGGGCATGGCATAGCCCGTGGCCTGAAAAACAGATAAAAAAAAGCGAGCCGGGACGGGCTCGCAACAAACTCACATATTGCATTTTCGAGAGATTCACAAGATAACTGACCCGCCATCCTTGCCAGGGGTTACCTTTCTCATCGAAAGGGACAAAGGTTATATCAAGATTCATTTTGGCTTTTTTTGTGCACCTAATGTCATCGCAATGTCAAAACATATTGATTTGACTCAGATTTGACGGAAATCTTTGATCTTGCTTCCTATCTTCCGCTGGCAATATCATCTAGCGCCGTCAGTACCTGATCATTAATGTGCCCTTCGTACACTAACTTACAGACCTTACGGCGTACGGCTAATCCTGAGATCAGCTTTTCTATCGACAGATGGCGCTCATCATGCTGGCTGTTAAACAGCTCAACCGTTTTACTCAGGATTTCGTATGGCATCACCTCGCCACTGACACGCAGCCAGTCAAGCTTGTCCATAAAGGCCTGACACTCTTCGGTAATCACACTGACGGGATGACCCGACATAGCAGACAGCGCTGTGATACTGCGTTGCAAGGCCTCCTGAGAGGTATATTTAGACAGGACAATGGTTAACTCATCCGCATTGATCTCGACCAGGTGCTTTCGCAATTTAACCCGTCGCCCCAAGCGGCCCTTGGGACGCCCTTCTTTGCGTTGGATCGGTTCAAACTCGCCGTCAATGATCTCAGACAACTGCTCCAGTTCCTGGCGGGGCAGGATCTCATTGCGCAGCGGGTTGGGCATAGTGGGGGCCATGGATCGCTTGCCTTCATTGTGCATCTTGGCCCGGGAGAAACGGATCACTTCATCAGCATCGCATTTGATCTCAATATTATAATCCTGATAGCGCGATGCCTTGCCTTCTGCCGGGCTGATCGTCAGGTGATAGCCCCACAGATTGACAGCAAATAACGACTCCGTCACTTTACCTTCAGCCAGCTTTTTCAGCTCGCGGATCAAATCGGTAGAGAAACGGCGCCATTCAATGTTACGGGCTAGTTTCTGGTTCAGCTCGCTCAGCAGCATGCTGTCATGGCCACGGCGCGACATCCGGCTGCGGAAGAAGGTATATAACTGGAAGACCAGAGTATGCTGGCGAAGAATCTCTGGCGGGAACAGGAAAAAATAATCCCTTGTCAGCAGCTCTTCAAAAAAAGAAGGCTCCCAGACCAGAATGTACAGATTCGGTTTAATGCGGATTTCGCCATCTTCGCCTTCCTGCGGCGCTTCTTCCGACGCGGTTATGGTCCGGGCCAGAAAACGAAAACGATCACTTTTAAAACCTTCCGGCATGTTCTCGCTTAACCAGCGACCAGTCAGTTCATGCAGCTGAAAATCGGTAAATTCGATCCTGTCTATGCTTTCGCGGATCGAATCACGGGCCGGGCCGCTGTCTTTTTTCCCGCGCAATGCCAGAATATCTGTGATGTAAATCGGTGTTTTATTGCTCATGTGCCGCGATTGCAGCTCGTAATCCGACAAATGATGATCATGATATTGCACCGTCAGAGTAAACAGCGCGAACAGCGTCATCATGTCGTCTACCGTCATGATCGCTTTCGATGATCGTGTTTCAATAATTGCGCGTGTGCCAGATATTGCTACCATAGATTTCTGATAGCTTTTCTTGGTGCGTGGCGGCGCCAGTGCCTGATCAATAATCCCTGCCCAGCTGGTGGGTGAAACAACAATCTGATCGGCTTCGTCGGGCATCATAGGCGGCGTGCCCAGGCCATATTCGTTCAATAACCGTTTATTGACCTGGTTCTGTGCCAAAGCTTTAGAACGTTTTTGTTTTTCTTGTTCTTTACTTTGAGCAGACTGCAAGCTGGCAGTGCCCAGCTGAGAAACCAACAAAGCAGGATTAATGAAGTGATGCAGCATGGTCTTGCCTGCCAGCCCTTCTTCGAAGCGTACCGGTTGCTGGTTGAATAAACCAATACTCACAGCCGCACGTAAGCGTTGCTGGATGGCTGCACGGGTAAGCTGACCTTCAGTGGCTTCCACCAGTTCCGTGGTTGACACTATGCCGTCCTGACTGGACAGGCCACGTAAAGAGATCAGATTCAGTAATTCAATAATGCTTCGGGTTACCCCTTTGAAGTGTTGATATTGAGGTAACCAGTCGACAAGCGCGTTGGGAATGGCAAACAAGTGTCCGTCTTTGTGTGATCGGGGAGCTGAGATCAGGATCTTTTCATCATATTTCTCATCACGTGTAACCGTAGATTTCATTTGCCATTCGCCGTAAATTGACCATCTTTCCGGAAAGGATAATAAAAAAATACTGAGAAAGAAAGCTTTTTTTATTGAGGCTTTTTAATAATGATCTTTTTGATTTTAAAGATCTAAGTGATAGTGTGATCTTATGATCCGGGTAACAAAATTGCTATAACTCACTGATTACAAAAATATATTTTTTTACACGATCCGGAAGTATGATCAATGTGCTTTCGGAGTGGTGATCATGATTCTTCTGTAAGCATGATCAAACAAGGCCCAGAACCATGATCATTAATGTTCTGTAAGTATGATCAACGAAATATCAGAACTATGATCAATGTGTTTATACAGGTTATCCACAGAGTTATACCTGAGAGGTGCTCACCCGGTCATTAAAATCGACGGTTCACTCCCCTTTCTCGTGCTTTTTTCCTGTTCTCTGGTCCAGAACGATGATCAAGTATTCGCTTTTGAACTTGGCGTAATTCGTTTTTTACGCCTGACTCTTTCATGTTGCTGTTGATTTCATCGATTTCGGAAAGACAACCACCGTAATAACAGAGCGCTTTTATATGTGTCCGGTAATGGAAAAATGATCAAGCTGTCACTTTTGTCATTTCAACCTACTGATTGTGATGGTGGTTGGTGCAATCGCTGCCAATGGTAGTGATAACAACCCGATTTGATTCAGGTATATCGGGCATTCACCGTAATTTAGCGGTACTTGACTATGCTTCCGCAGGTATTGAACTTGATCCCTGGTGAGGATCTTCATCTTGATCATTGATCCGATCTTTCCTTGCTTTAAGAGCACTGTTTTCAGCTTACTATTTCGCCTGCTTTCTCCTTGATCATTGTTGCGTAAACGGCAAATAATGCCTGAAGCATGATCAAGGTACAGTGCTCATTTTTACTCCATTATTCTAGCTGGCCTCGTGCTATCGTCTTTTTCGCTGCGTCTGTTCTGATCCATCAAGCCTATTTTGGTTTTTTACGGGTTGAAATGACAGTCACTGTAGATTAGCCATCTTTTTTCAGGCTTCCAGCCAAAATTGGGTTCATTTGCTTTACATTGTAAATTTGTGACACTGTGACATTTTAATTTATGAGCTGTTATCTGAATCGTAACAGGTAGAAGTGACGCACCGGTTTGTAAGGATTTGGTCAATTCGTACGGCTTTTATCCGAACTGGCATGGTTTTTACTTGAGATCTTTATCACAGTGAAATGTTCAGCTTTTTGTTGTTTTTGTGTATTTATGTTGTACAATTTTGACAAATACTCTGTAGGGTGATGAACAAGATGAATCGGGTAGAAACAATAGAAAATTTGCTCAAGATCGCTGAGCAGACAAAACAGGTTCAGGCGGACCGAATTGAAATCGTGCTGGAAGAGCGCAGGGATGACCACTTTCCCTCTATGTCAAAAGCACTTATGGAGACCCGTTCTGGCCTGACCCGTCGTAAGTTAGATGAAGCGATTGCCCGGATGGAAGAAGCGGGACATCAATTTACTAAAAATAACGCCAATCATTACTCTATTACGCTAAATGAAGCACATATGCTGATGGATGCGGCAGAGCGCCCTGCTTTTCACGAGCGCCAAACCGGCAAGCGTAAGCCCTGGGTGGTGAATGTGCAGAACCAGAAAGGTGGTACAGGTAAGTCGATGACGGCGGTTCATTTGGCGGCTTGTCTGGCCTTGGATCTGGATAAGCGCTATCGCATCTGCTTAATCGACCTGGATCCGCAAGGCTCTCTTCGTCTGTTTCTGAACCCGCAAATCAGTGTCGGCGATCAGGAAAACATTTATTCTGCGGTTGACGTAATGCTGGGAAATGTGCCGGAAGATCAGGCTACGGACAAAGCATTTCTGATGAATAATGTGGTTATGCCAACTCAGTACCCTAACCTGAAAACCATTGCGGCCTTCCCGGAAGACGCCATGTTTAATGCTGATGCCTGGCAGGATCTGGCTGTAAATCAGAACCTGGATATTGTGCAATTGCTTAAAGAGCGAGTCATCGATCAGATAGAAGATGAATTTGATGTCATCATGATTGATACAGGCCCGCACATCGACCCACTGGTGTGGAATGCGATGTATGCGTCAAATGCGCTGTTGATCCCTTGTGCGGCTAAACGTCTTGACTGGGCATCTACGGTGAATTTCTTCCAGCACTTGCCTACTGTGTATGAAATGTTCCCGGAAGACTGGCATGGACTGGAGTTTATCCGTTTGATCCCTACCATGTTCGAAGATGATAATAAGAAACAGGTCTCTGTATTAACTGAAATGAACTATCTGCTTCAGGAGCAGGTGATGATGGCGACAGTGCCCCGTAGCCGTGCTTTTGAAACCTGTGCTGATACCTACAGCACCGTTTTTGATCTGACGACTGCAGATTTTGAAGGTGGTAAAAAAACCTTATCGACTGCCCAGGACGCGATTCAGCGGGTTGGCCTTGAACTCGAACGCGTTATGCATAGTCACTGGGCCAATTTGAACCAGGAGAAATAACAGGTGGCGATTAAAACAAACGATCTGAATGCCCGTCTGTTTGGTAAAGCAGATAAGCGCCGTGCGACCACAGTGGCAGAGGCGCAAAGTGCGGCAAAAGATAAAGCAGCAGTTATTGAGCTGGCAGTTGCCGGTGAAACCACTGTGGCGTTTGAACTGGTAAAAGTGAAAGCCAGCGAGATTGGCGAACAGACTCAGGTGTTTGCTCAGAATGCCCGTGAGCAGGCATTTTTAAACGAACATGCCTTAGCCGATATTCTGACAACACTGAAAGACAGGGGACAACAATATCCGGCAGTGGGTCGTTGGCTGGATGACGGCCGCATTGAAGTGCTTGACGGTAGCCGGCGGCGGATGGCCTGTTTGCTGTCGAAACAGGATTTTCTGATTTATGTAGCCAAAGGCATAAACAGTGATCATGCCAAGTTTCTTTCTGATGTGGCCAATGCGCACAAGCCGCTGTCATTGTTTGAACGCGGCAAAGAAATGCAGGCTTTGCTGGCTACCGGCAAAGTGGCTGATCAAAAAGCCTTGGCTCGGTTTTGCCAGTGCAGCGAAGCGCTGGTCAGCGGCGCGTTGAAAGCGGCCAGTTTGCCGATGGAGCTGTTAATGGCTTACCCGAGTGTCGGTGAGCTCGGCCGGCCGACCATAGTGAAGCTGCATAAACTCTACTATTCACTGAATGATGAGCAGCAGAAAGCCTTTGTGAAGGAGCTGGCTCAGCAAGATAAACCTGTGTGGCAAAGTGTCGATGCACAGGGTATTACGCGTATTACCCGTGAAGTCACCAATCACATTGAGCATCTTGGCGAGGTCGTGCGTCCCAAAGTACAGCAGAGCAGTAAACCTCAGTCGGTTGAACTGGTGCGCGGGCAAGCAAGTTATGTCAGAGATGGTGACAGACTCCAGCTCAAACTGAGCAAGCTCTCTGAACAGCAAGCTGAACATATACTGGCTTATCTGGCCGATTACCTCAATTAATCGCATCTTTGTTATCTCTAAGCCACGTCTGATGACGTGGCTTTTTTTATTGTGCTTGGTAGTATACAGACCTGTTTCTTCTATCTATTGCTGCAGCATCAGAGGCCAGTATGTCTGAACTGTCTCGTTTCATTTCTGACTTAGTCAGTCGTGCAAAACAATCCGGTCATCGTTATCTGCTCTGCATTGAGAGTGAGCACAGTTGGGGGATCAGCACGGCTTTGCTTGCTCAGGCGCATTACTCTGACGGCCTGTGGCTGAGCGATAAGGCGCCGCCAAACGTGCTATCGGTATCGGCAAAAAAAGCACAAGCCTGGTTAGGGCAGGACTGTGATTTTCTGACCGTAGATTTGCACCAGGGCTTAGCGCTTGAGGCCATGGCCGCTTTAGCCGGCACCATACGTGGCGGTGGTCTTATGGTGATGTTGTTACCCGGCCCCAAAGGCAGGTCAAGCGATTGGCAGTCCCCTTTCATGCAGCGCTTTTTATCTCAGCTTTCCAGCCATCGGGTACTGAAGATAGCATCCGGGCGCGATGGCAAGATGTGTTTGCCTCTGTTGCCTGAAGCATCTGCGGCAGTTAGCGATATCGCTGAGCGGCCTTATGGGTGCCTGAGTGATGAACAGCTCAATGCTGTTGAAGCCATCCGGCGGGTAGTCACAGGCCACAGACGTCGTCCCTTGGTTATCACCGCGGATCGCGGGCGAGGAAAATCATCCGCTTTAGGTATCGCAGCGGGTATTCTGATGAAGGAGAAGCCTCGTAAGATACTGGTGACAGCACCTCGTCAGCGTAATGCCGAAACTGTATTTCAGCATGCGGCAAACATCCTTGGGCTCGCTGCAGATTCGTCTTATCAGTTGCAACGAGATGGTAGTCAGCTTTGTTTTATTGCGCCTGATACCTTGCTGGCAGAGCGCCCTTCTGCGGATCTGCTTATCGTTGATGAAGCGGCGGCTATTCCTGCCCCGTTGCTGCAAAAGATGCTGTCGAGTTATTCCAGGGTGGTTTTCGCATCGACGATACATGGTTATGAAGGTACCGGACGGGGGTTCGCGATTAAGTTTACATCTGTACTGGATGCAATGACCCCGCAATGGCGTGCCTGCTCAATGACATCTCCTATTCGATGGGCTGCGGGCGATCCGCTGGAACGCTGGCTTTTTGAGACGCTGTTGCTGGATGCCGAGCCGGCCTGTATTGCTGAGCCTGTGTCTGCCGCGGATGTTCAGTATCAGCAGATATCGCCACTATGGCTGGCTGAGCGTCCGGACAGCTTATCCCAGTTGTTCGGCTTGTTGGTCAATGCACACTATCAGACCTCACCGAGCGATCTTAAGCAATTGCTGGACGATCCTGATTTAGCGATTTTTGTCGCTCTGCAAGATGAGCTGATTGTAGGGTGTGTATTGCTTTCGTGTGAAGGTGGTTTCTCTGCTGAGCTTGCCCAAGCTATATGTCTTGGCCAGCGCCGGCCCAGAGGGCACTTGCTCGCGCAGTCTGTTGCTGCGCATCTTGGTCTGGCTGAGGCTGCCAGCCAGCATTGTGGACGTATTTTACGTATTGCTGTTCACGATAGTGCGCGCAAGATGGGAATAGGTTCGGCCTTACTGGCACAGGTTCAGGACTGGGCGGTGCATAAACAGCTGGACTTTTTGGGTACCAGCTTTGCAGCCAGCAGTGAATTATTGCCGTTCTGGCACAGCGCTGGCTATGTTCCAATTCGGTTGGGGATTGTTAAAGACGGTGCCAGTGGCTGTCATTCCCTGTTGTCTGTGCTGCCATTATCCGACGCGTCCTGGTCCTGGTTTGAAACGGCAACATGTTCCTTCTCGCTCAGTTTCCTGGCCCAGGCTTGCGAACAGTTTCGGCTGCTTGATAAAGCGGTTTTTTTGCCTTTATATTCCCAATGCCTGGCTCAAACGCAATTACAGCAGTTACCAAGCACGGCACAGCGCCAGTTAATGCACTTTTCTCAGGGAGGGCTTGGCTATGATTTACTCGTTGGCCAGTTGTCACTCTGGCTGCAACACGGACTTCAGTCTGGAGAGCTTACCGCTCAAAACGGTATTGATGTGATGTTGGCTAAAGTGATTCAGCGACAATCGTGGGCTGAATTGCAGGAGCAGTTTGGCTTTACAGGCCGTAAACAGGCAGAGCAGTTTTTGCGACATTTTGTTGGTCATGCGCTGCAATATCTCCCTCATTGATTACAATTTACAGTGTAAATAGGTCACATCTCGTATTTACACTGTAAATTACTGCATACTGGTTAAACTTAACTAGCGCCTTATTCCTGATGGGGTAGTTCAGCCTTTCATTTCCTGCATTACAAGGTTAGTATTTACTAACAAAATCTGATAAGCAGTACTGAAAAAAGTTCAAGGTATTACCACTTAAACCACAAAATTAGACTAGAGTTATTTAACCTGAGCATGAAAAACGTACTGCTGATGGCAAGTACAGGATAATTATTAGAATGCCGTTAAGGGGTAGGATATGAGTTTAGTTAAGGTAGAAAGCAAGGCAATGAGATCCTTGTTGGAACCCGGCGTACGCATTGCCAAACCCAACATGACATTCAGCCTAGTGGCTGGCGGATTTGCTGCGCGATTATTGAAAAAAGCCAATAGCACGACAGAACAGGCGGTTTCTGAAAGTGGCAATCTGGGGTTAAAAGTGCGGTTGAATAAGTTAAGTAAGAATTGCATCTATTTTTCAGCTATGGTGCCGTTAGACTTATCTGCGTCTTATCAGTTGCAAGTTCAGGGGCTGAGAATGCTTGACGGCTACCTGACGTCGGAATCATCTGATGATAACGATCTTCAATTGCCCTGTATTTATCAGTTTCATCCAAATGACTGGCTAACAGATGATGATTTGAATTGGTTAGGGATAGATTAATTTTTGTTTGAGACGCTTTTTGCGGGCGAGCAAGGTTATCCTTGTTCGCTTTATTCTTTATCTCTCTTTCCAATTCATCAATAGCTCTGGCTGGGGTACGCCGAGTGGGTACGTTGAATAAGGAGTGGCGGTTTATTCTCTTATTGGCTTTTTATCTGGTTTCCTGGTTTCCTGTTTTCCGCTCTTGCTCCCCAACCACAAGCCCTGCTGTTGCTTGTTGTGCGAAGTGTGACTCCCTTCTATGTCTACTCGATTGAAATTTCTGTAAGATTTACACTCAAACGGGCTACAGGCCAGGAAGAAGGAGCCTTCCATGACGGATTCAGTGCTTATGTTGGAGCCAGATGGCTCACAACTGCGTCTGGTTGTATCCAAACAAATGGAAAATAGTTGTCAGTCGCTACAGCGTACCGATATTGAATCGTTACTGGAGCAGTCAGATTACTATGCCTATAGTCGTCTCGAAGAGGCGATTCAAGATGCAATCGACTATTACAACAATTCGAAATCAGACGCTGGGCAGTCGGCATTTATTATTGCAGAGCGAAAAGATGTAGAGCTTGAAATCTCTATTTCAGACGACTGCATGTTTGCTTACGTCACTCTGACTGGTGCATACGGTGGCGATCGTTTAACAGCGCAAGGGCTGATAGTCACACTGAAGCAGCAGCGTATTCTGCGTGGTGTCAGCAAAAAACGCCTGCAATATCTCCTGCAGAAATCCTGGGAGCTCGATCCGGGTGAAACCTTCACACTGAAAATAGCGGCTGGCCGACCAGCCGTTGCTGGTACAGATACCCGCTTTGAACCTTTAGTAGCGGATGCCTCTCAGCGTATTCTTGCCCCTCAGGACAGTGATCACGGAAAAGTCGATATGCGTGATCTGGGTAAACTGATTACGGTTGAAATCGGCCAGCCTCTGATGCGACGCATCCCGCCCACTGCTGGTGAACCTGGTTATGATATCCATGGCAACGTGGTTGAGGCGATTGCGGGTAAAGTCATTGCTTTCGATGTTGGTTTAGGAACCCGGATTTCTGATTCCGACCACAATGTATTGATTGCCGATAAAGAGGGAACACCGCGGCACGGCCTGACAGGCATGGCCGTGGATGACCTTTTAACTGTCGATAGTGTGGATGTCACTACAGGCCATATCGATTTTAACGGCGCGGTACTGGTGCTTGGTGATGTCAGCTCTGGTATGAAGGTGAAAGCCGGCGGTAATATTACAGTGACAGGTGTGGTGGAACTTGCTGAGTTGACTGCCGGTGGAAATATTACGATCGCTAACGGTGTGATAGGCCGGCTACAGGATGGCAAACCGGCATACTGTCACTTGCAAGCGCTGGGTAAAGTCTCGGCCAAGTTCGCTCAGTACACGCAGATTGAATCTGGCACAGACACTGAGCTGCATCTGCATCTGGCACATTGCATGGTCAAAGCCCAAGGCGTCGTCAGGGTTATCGATCCGGCGCAACGTCACGGTACTGTGACCGGAGGGGTGATTGTCGCCGAGGGAGGTGTCAGTGCCAGAGTGTTAGGGGCAGAGGCCGGCATTGACACCCAGATCAAACTGTTAAGTCAGTTTGATGATCTCAAGGCTGATATGGACGCCTTGAAAGCCGAGATAAAAAATCAGGAAGAGCGACTACATCAAATTGTTCTGTTGCAGATGAAGCTCTCGAAAATTCCGAAAGAGAAACGCTCTCAGGAATTAGCAAATAAAGTGACAGACAGTAAAGGGCAGTTTATGGCGACGTTAGCTGAGATGAAAAGCCAGCACCAATCTTTGCAGCAAAGCTACCTTCAGCAGTTTTCTGCTGCTCAGGTTGAAGTGAGTAGCTTGATATATCCAGGGGTATCTGTTCGTATCGCTGACAAAGAGTTTGTCGCTGAGCGAGAAATGACAGCTTGCCGGATACATTTAGAGAAACAGAAGATTGTTTGTCAGCCACTGAGCACTACTCGCAGCCAGGTATGATACGAGAGATTTACAGTGTAAATAGCGTACTGACTGCTGACAGCGGAGGTTTGTATTTACACTGTAAATCAGGATGTTCGGGCCCAGGTTCAGGTCGCTTTGCTGCTACTCTTTGAAATCCTGCTTATCTAAGCCATGTTTTTTCATTTTGTCATACAAGGTTTTTCTTGCCAGCGCTAATTCCGACTGTACTTCTTTTAAACGGCCATTGTGCCGGCGCAGTGCGTCACTAATTAAGGTAAATTCAAATTGGTGTACACGTTCACTCAATGAGGGAAGAGGGGCATCAAGATCGAGTGTTTGGTGTTGGTCAAAATGGCTACCAAGCAGTACCAACCTTTCTGACACAGATCTTAATTCGCGCACGTTTCCTGGCCAGTCGTAAGCAAGTAGCTTACTTTTTTGTTCGGCATTGAGTACGGGGGCTTCGATGTTATAGCGGGAAGCCGCAGTACGAATAAAGTTTTGAAATAATAATTCAATGTCTTCCTGGCGTTCACGCAATGGGGGTAATGACAGAGCACATTGCTTCAGGTGCTGGAAAAGCTCACGGGAAAACTGTCCTTGCGAGGTTAGCGCATCAAGAGAGCGACTGCTGCTGACTATCACGCGTGTCTTGTTGTGGTTTGAATTTACGGCGAGCTGGTCTTGTTGTGTAAGCTGATAAAGTAATCGCTGTTGCGATGCAGCAGCCAGCTGGTCGATATTCTCAAGATACAGTGTACTGCCTGTCGCATCTGACCATTTTCCGGCATAGCTGGCGTGCCCGAAGCACAACTCTTCAAATTGCTGTTCAGTCAGGTCCTGACACTTAAGCGATATCAAAGGCAGATGCTGCCTGGGGCTGTGGTCATGAATAAACTGTGCCACCATGCGTTTGCCTGTCCCTTCTTCGCCTTCCAGCAATATAGTCGATTCATCCGCCTGCAGCTGATATAAGCTTCGCCGAAGTTGTTTAATGGCTAAGCTGTTACCCAAAATACGAGGGCCTGGACTACTTTGCGATGCCAGCTCTCTTTTCAGTTCTCTGTTCTCAAGTACCAGTTCCCGCTTGTCACAAGCTCGCTTTACCACATCAAGCAGATGCTCGGTCGAGAATGGTTTTTCCAGAAAATCGTAAGCGCCGATCCGCATGGCATCAACGGCGGTAGAAATATCGCCATGCCCTGTCAGCATAATCACCGGCAGCTCTGCGTCAATCGCCAATGCTTGTTGCAAAAACGTCATACCGTCCATGCCTGGCATATTAATATCTGTGATGATGACGCCGGGAAACTGATTGTCGAAAACGCTTAGCGCTTGGCGGGCACTGGAGAACAACTGAACCTGATAATCTTCCAATTCGAGAGTTTGTCCGAGTGAATCCCGGATAGTTTTTTCATCATCGATAAAGATGACTGGGGGTTTCATGCTGGTTCCTCTTTGCTCAGTGGCAGGCTGATTTGAAACTCGGCTCCACCGCCTGTGTGGTTATGTACGGTTAAACTGCCGGAAAACATATCAAGGATACGGCGACATATAGTCAGCCCCAGCCCTAACCCATCGTGTTTGGTGCTGAAAAAAGGCGTAAAGATCCGCTGTTTTTGCGTGTCATCCATGCCTGGGCCATTATCCCAAAGGGTAATGACAGCGCGCTGGCGGCCGGCATGCAGAGTAATACCGATTTTCTTATCGGTGACAAGCTCCTGTGCCTGAATGGCATTTTGCAGCAGGTTCACTATTACTTGCTCAAACTGCACCGCATCGATGCGGACAAAAACATCTTCAGTGAGATTGAGTTGCAGAGCGACTTGGTGTCTGGTCAGCGGTGCATGCATCAGTTGAATAGCATTGCGAATCGATTGGGCGGCATCGGTACTGCTGTTGAGTGATTGCCCTTTACGGGCAAATATCTTGAAGCGAGCAATAATGGTGGAAATACGTTCGTTTAAATCAATGACCTGTTCAAGGTTACTGGCTACCTCCTGATAGCGTTCTTTCTTTAACAATTTCAGGCCATTTTCACAGTAGGTACGCATTGCTGACAGTGGCTGGTTAATTTCATGATTGATGCTGGCTGAGAGCTCGCCCAGCATGGCCAGCTTGGCGGCCTGGATCAATTCGGTTTGTGTTTCTTTCAGTTGTGCCTGAGTCAGTTCGTATTGCTCAATAGTGTGCCACAACTCTTGGTTAGCCAGATGTAAATGTTGGGTTCTGTCTGCAACCTGATGCTCCAGCGTGTCGTTCAGTTCCGATAGCGCTTGCTTGGCACTGACTGTCTGCCACCAGTAAATCATGACAAGAATCAGCAGCACGTAAAAGGCGATAAACAGAAGAATGCTTTCAAATACATTGGTATAGATATGCATGCTGGGTGTAAAGCCATAGATTACCCAGCCTGCCGTTGACATATCATGGTGAGCCAGCAAAAAGGATTGGCTGCGTTGCCGTTGCGGCAGGTATATTTCAGCCTGCTGGTTTGTATTCAGTACTGTCAGGCTTGGAAGCTGGGTCAGAGGACGCAATGAAGCATTACCGTATTGGCGGCTTTCTCTTACTTGCTGCTGCTGTGTAGCTGATAAGGGCACCAGGCTGTGGTATAGCCAAGTGTCAATTGAGCTGTAAAAAACGACGCCTTGAGGATCGCTGATCACGTACTCCAGTTCTTTGTATTGCCAGATTTCATCGACCAGATTGAGGTCTATTTTGATAACAATCACCCCCTCTATCTGCTTCTGAGTGTTAAAAACGGGGGCGGAGAAGAAATATCCCCGTTTGCCTGAGCTAACGCCAAGCGCAAAAAACTGACTGAGTGACCCTTTAATTGCATCACTGAAATAGGGCCGGTAAGCGTAGTTATTACCAACAAAACTGTCGGCTTGTCCCCAGTTGCTGGCCGCCAGGGTATCGCCCTTGGCGTTCAGCAAGTAAATGGTGTCGGCACTTAATGTCTTTGCCCAGTAAGCCAGCAGAAGATTGGTTTGCAGCATTTTTGCATCGCGCTCGCGCTGAGGACTTGATTGTGCATGCAGCGAATCTAATAGCCTGGGATCATGGGCCAGCAACTGGGGTAACTGCTGGTAGCGGGTAAGGCGTTGGTCGAGTTTCTCGCCGAGTAACCGGATATCAGACCTAATTTGTTCTGATAGCGTACGCGTAAAGTGCTGCTGGGTCAGGAAACCGATAAGCACAGAAAGTAGTATGCCCAGTCCGGCAATCAGGCTCAAGGTACGTGATTTTGGCAAAATCGGCGCTCTGTTTAAGTCAAAGTGGAATGTGCAAAATTAGCATCTTTCGCAGTCAGGCACTAAAGCTTATGGTTATCAAATTGATCCTGATCCTTGTCTCGCCTTGTACCATCAATAAAAACAGCTTACTTTGCAGGAGGTGCTTGTTTTTCCACACACTAAGGCGGACAATTTGCTGCATTAACCAGTCCTAGCCTGAGTTCACTGAACCATAGTGTTGGTGAGCCCTGGCAGTAAGTAAACGGAGAATACAATGGAGCTGTCTGATATTCGTCGCGAGTACACTCGGGGTGGGTTGCGCCGCCACGATCTGCCGGAACAACCGATTGAGCTTTTCAATCACTGGCTGCAGCAGGCTATTGAAGCGGGCTTGACCGATCCTACCGCAATGACGGTGGCAACAGTCGACGCAACGGGTCAACCTTTTCAGCGCATTGTATTGCTGAAACATTTTGATCAGCAAGGTTTTGTTTTTTATACCAACTTAGGCAGCCGAAAGGCATCTCAGATCGAGCATAATAATAAAATCAGCCTACACTTTCCCTGGCACCCGCTGGAGCGACAAGTTCATATTACCGGGATAGCAGAGAAACTGACCACGCTGGAAGTGATGAAATATTTCTCATCCAGACCTAAAGAGAGCCAGATTGCAGCCTGGGCCAGTAAGCAAAGCGCCAGGTTAACCGCTCGTCAGGCACTGGAAGGAAAATTCATGGAAATGAAAAAGAAGTTTTCCGCAGGCGAAGTACCCTTTCCTACTTTTTGGGGCGGCTACCGTGTGAGAGTGACATCAATGGAATTCTGGCAAGGTGGCGAGCATCGCCTGCATGACCGTTTCTTGTACGAGCGTGAAGCTGATCATTGGCATATTGACCGTTTAGCGCCGTAAACAGACACAGAAAGGCCACCGCTCGTGGCCTTTCTGTAACGGTTATTCTTTCAGAATGATGGATAGCTGACTGGTAAGCATGCTTTCAGGAATGTGCGAGCCAAAGCCGAGATCTAAAGCTAAATCGATCAGTTCATTTTTTGAATTAGCATTAAACTTTTCGCGAAGCTTAATCACGTAGTTTTCAACTGTTTTCACTGAAACATTGAGCACCTTAGCAATGTACTGAGGTTTTTTACCGTAAAGCAGTAAGAACAAGACTTCAGATTCTCGCGTATTAAGCTGCACCTTTTGGCGATGAAGGTCCAGGCTGAATGATTTTTGGTGTTGATCATTCAGGCCTGCAGCCCTGCAAATCCAATGACCGACTTCAAGAATTGCGGTATCTTTCAGTTCAATGCCGGAAAAGATGGTGCCGACGACTTCATTTTCTTCATTATGCCATGGCATTTTCGTGAACAAGTGCGCCCGCCAGTTACCATCAGAGTACGGGTGAATATCCAGTACTCGCATGCGTTTTCCGCTGAGCATGACTTGATTGTCCTGATCTCTGAAGCTTTCAGCACACTCAATGGTGGGGCTTGGCATGTCGAAATCTGTGCGTCCTGCACAGTCTAAATGGTGCCCTACACCTATAATTTTTCCATATTCATGATTGGCATAAACAAATACAGAATGTATATCTTTACAACCCCAACATCCAGGAAGCTGATTAAACATATGTAACAAAGTGGGATCGAGTGAATCTTTCACGCTTTACGCCAGAGTTTATTATTTTGGTGGGTGGATTAGGTCTGAGTTTAATGGAAGCGCAGAATGTTACAATATTAGCTGACTGAAAAATTAGACAAGTATGGAATAAAATAGAAAAAAATGCCGGCCAAACTGGCCGGCAAAGACAAGAGTTTAACTCCGAAGAGTTCAATCCTGTACGACGTGTAGAAGAGGTATCCAATCAAGTTTGCATCTTTGATAAGAGGGTATATATCAAAGAACCTCATTGGGATGTATCCGGTTAGGATACTGCAGACGATTTTAGAAAGGGTTTCCTCAACCGCCTACAGTTGCAACTATAGTGAAGCGGTCTCTTTTCGTTAAGGGGGGAAATCACCTATTGACAATAAGTGATGGTTGTGAACTGAGATTAATTACCGTTTGCAATATGACACCAGATGCTATTAAACGATAAGAATTGGATGCATAAGATAATAAAAAATCGACCAGAGGTCGATTTTTTTTGTGTTTTATCTCGAATAAATACGTCGGTAGCCCATAAATATGCAATCAGACAGTAAGTGTATATGTAAAAAGTGATACTACTCAAAAAAATAATAATAACTGTAAGCAACAAATAAGGCAGGCAGGCTGGAATACACAGTAGCAATTAACGCAGCCTTGGGAGCGAGTGCAATGGCGGGAAAGAGCGCATCACCATCATTGCTCAGCGCATTGCCCAACTGTGCCGACATAGGGATCGCGCCGTGAAGATAAAAGCTAGTGATGAGAATTTGCGGCCCGCAGCCAGGAATCAGACCTATTAATACACCGGCTAACGGCAGTGCAGCGCTCCAATGGCTGAGAGACGCAGCTATATCCCAGCCTGTCAGCTTGATGGTGACTTCAAAGCAAAGGAAAGCACCAATTACCCAGGTAGTGACAAAATTCGTGTCCTGAGCCACACGCTGAAACAGGCTGGCTTTGTCAGATTTCGGATCTTCGGAAACGGCATCCTGATAACCCTGGATGTCGCGGCTAAGTGACCAGAGCAACATGGCGATCAGCGCAAAAAACGCCCCCAATACAGTGATGCTACCCTCGGGTAAATGTAACAGTGCATCTGTGTTGAGCTGAAACGAGCCCATCACAGCGATCACTGCACTGGGAATCAGCAGCCACTGCCAGAAGGTTCCCTGCCAGCGAACCGCTGGTGCCTGGTTACGGGATGAGGTCGTGCGACAACAAGATGCCGTCGCTTCAGCGTTTTGGGGTTGCAAAAAGGCACCGCCATGAAGCGTATCGACCAGCCATCCACTGAGTATGCCAACCACTAAACCGATCATAATAATGAACAGTCCGGTGGCCGGTTTCGCCGCAAGTAAAAGAAAGGCGGCATCCCCCATAGTGGCTGTCAGCACAGCGACAACAGAGCCAAAGCTTAACTGACCACGCACAAATTGCGTGATCACTATAATTGCGCCTCCGCAACCGGGTAAGGCACCCATAACAGATGCAAAGACAACCTGATATCGCCGGCTGCTTTTTAGCCGTAGGGTTACAGCGGACTGATGGCTCAGTCTTTCTGACAGAGAGTGATACAGTGCGAGAGTGATGGCGACGTAGGCGGCGACCTGCCAGAACGCATCCGCAAGCACACTCACTGTCAGCTCACGAGTCGCAGGTGCTGCCAGCATAGCTATCAGCAAGACGGGAAGCACAAGGCGTTTATTGGCGAGACGCCAGCGATAACCCAGTTTTTGGAAAGGCGCGGATTTAACCTGAGATGTCATGGTCACACTCAAACGACACTGAATAGGAATAGTTCTTATTTAATATCAAATGAGAGTGATTATCAATTCTATTTTTGGATCATAAATCAGATAATTCCGACTGTTTTTAGCAAAGTCAGGCCAAGGCTGCAGGTGAACATAGAGCCAAGTGTTGTCATCGCAATGATATTGGCCGCCAGACTGGCGTTGGCCCCCATTGCCCGTGCCATGACGTAGCTTGCAGCGGCTGTCGGGGCAGCACTCATCAGAAAGATAATGCCCAGCTCTGTGCCTCGGAAACCGTAGCAGTAGCCAGCGAAGGTGATCAGTAACGGAGCGATGATCAAACGGGCACTGGTTGAGAGGTTGGCATTGCCTGATTCCTGTTTCAGCTGTCGCAGATCCAGGCTGGCACCGGTACACAGAAGCGCCAGAGGTAATGTCATGTCGGCAAAGTACCGGCCCGACTGCATCACAACATCCGGCAGCCGGAGATCGAGAAAAGTAAAAGGCAGAGCGCTGCAGATACTGATGATCAAGGGATTGGTGATGATCGACTTCACGACGAAACGATGATCAAGGGAAGCATTGGCAGCGCTGGAACGGCTGAGCGTGATCACGGCCATGATGTTATAAAGCACAGTGATCACGGCAACATAGAGAGCACCGACCACTATGCCGGGTTCGCCGTACGCATTTGCCACATAAGCCAGGCCTATGATACCCGTATTGGCTCGAAAAGCGCCCTGAACAACAACTCCTCGTTCAGATGGCTCCTTGATCATCTTTCCGGCAATCACTTCAAATAAGAGGAATATCGCAATGTTAGCTAACGCGGCAAAGATAAAGAGCTCCCCGCTGCCCAACTGGTGTACATCAGCATTGACCAGATTGAGGAACAATAATGTGGGCAGGGTAACGGTAAACACCAGCTTGGAACCGGCCTGTGTAAAGGCATCATTGATGATTCCCCAGCGTTTTAAGGCTATTCCCAACGCCAGCATGATAAAAATAGGGCCTGTAACGGTAAATGAAAATGAAAGCTGCGTGAGAAATTCGTCCATTACGTGTTCTTTCCACTCGGGTAAACAGCCATACGTTTTATCACAAAGCGGTTCAGGCAACAGCCACTAACCGGTTTATCTGTAACATTTTTTCGTTCTGTTCCCTTTCGCTGCTCGCAAAGTAAAGGATGGGAAAATATCTGTTACAAGCCGATATAAGCAGAGCGATTACACTGGAAAGATGATCAAGTAAGGATAAATAACGGCCATTGTCATTTTGACTGGAAAGATGATCAAGCAGGATCCTTGATAATCTGACAAACCAGAGCACACCATCTGCCGCAAACCTTGAAAGTATGATCAAGCGGGTTTGATTGAAAAGCTGTTCCATTGCTCATCTCGGAAGGAGGCAAAGCAATCAGATCGGATAAAAAATCAAGAGTTGTTTTTGTATTATATTGATTTTTAATGGTATTTTTGTTTTCTCTGCACGAGAAAACAAACGTCTTGCCCGTTTCTCTTTCAGCGCGGGGGCAAGGTGTTGTGGTGGCTGAAAATTCAGCGGGATAAAATCCAAATGACATTGACCGTAAAAAGTTGAGTCTTGATCACGCTTCCGAGGTGTTTTTGATCGAAATCGGGCTGTTGCGCTGGAAAGATGATCAAGGTGGCCTGGTGCGAGATCAACAGAAATTAGCCAGCCTCTTTTCATTGTCGGGGCTTATCTATTATGATTCGCCTTTATATCGCGCCAGATGGCATACCTCAATTATTCACGCAGGAAGAACAGATGAAGGATAGTACCCATCCGTCAGGGTTCAAACCGGCGGAAATCATGAAGTTGCCTGAACAGATGGATCATCACAACCATGGATATAATCAGGTAGTGATTGCTCTGTCCGGGCAAACTGAGTTTGAAATTGAAGGTTATGGCAGTCTGGTCTGTCCGGGGCAGGGGTGTCTGGTGACGGCAGAATCTGAACATGGTTTTTCCGGCGTGGGCAACAATGAGATTCTGGTGCTGAATGTGTCTGTCAGTGATGCTGTACCCGACTATGGCGTCGAGCGCATGCAGAGGCTGTTCGAGCAATCCTCCTACTTTCATCTTGATAACCAGGCGCAGACGCTGATCCGCGCTCTTTCAGCAGAAATGCTCGGTAACCCGGACGACTGGCTGTTGAGTAAAGCCTGTACTGATACCCTGATGTGTGTTTTGCAGCGACATTTCAAGCCGTTGGCGTCTGAACGCTATCTGCCGCGCCTGAACATGGATGTTCTTGATCATTACATCCATCAGCATCTTTCGCGTAAGATCACTGTCGCCCAGCTGGCAGGGCTGGTTTTCCTTGGTGAAAGCCAGTTTCACGTTGTTTTTAAAGAGCAGACCGGTGTCACGCCGCACCAGTATGTGCTGCAAAAGCGATTGGAGCTGTGCCGTCATCTGATGGAAGAGTCGCGCCTGAGTCTGGCCCAGATTGCTCAGGCGTGTGGCTTTTCAAGCCAAAGTAATTTCACCCAGGCCTTTTCCCGCCATTTCGGGGTGTCACCCGCTAAGTACCGCCGTCAGTGGAACTGATAGCCGGATTTGCTCAACTGTCAGCACAGACGTTGCTGGCTGCCCTCTAGCCGATAGTTGCTTATCTCACTATTTTCAACCACAGTTTTATGACTTTCCCTATCATTTGATAAGGGGATCGGGCATCAGAACCGACTGTTTGCTGTTTCTTACATCAATTAAATAGAAAACAGTATTTTTTGCTAAATACTTGGGTCTGATTTTGTTATAAAGCGGACTTTTTAGATAAATTATCGGAGTTTTTGGTAAGACTCTGGGACAGGTACGAAATAAAATCCCCCGCTAAAGTAACACTGGTGTAACATTTATCCTGAATCACATGACAAACTGTGTTGATGGTTATTCAGGTCCACTATATTGAGGGAATGACTATGTTCAATGCGGCAGATGCCCTTCAGCCATCTTTTATTGAGCAACCTTTAGATGCACTATGGCAGCAGATTTCACCGTTATACTCGGTAGAAGAATCTGCCTGGCTGGAACAACTGTTGCCCCTGGCTGAGCCTTCTGAACAAGAACGCCAGTTCACTGTCGAGAAGGCAACACGCCTGATCGAGCAGGTGCGCGCAGATCGTACCGCGATCCAGATGATCGATGCCTTGCTGCTGGAATACAGCCTGGACACCAAAGAAGGCATCCTGCTGATGTGTCTGGCCGAAGCCCTGATGCGTATCCCGGATACGGCCACTGCTGATGCACTTATCCGCGATAAGCTGAGCGTGGCGGACTGGAAGTCTCACCTTAAAAACTCTGATTCCCTGTTTGTGAATGCCTCTACCTGGGGCCTGATGCTGACCGGTAAAGTCGTCAGCATGGAATCTAAGGAAGATGGCAGCCCGGCCCGGGTGATCAACCGTCTGACCAATAAGATGTCTGAACCTGTTATTCGCAAGGCGATGCATCAGGCCATGAAAATCATGGGTCACCAGTTCGTACTGGGACGGTCCATCGCTGAAGCGATGAAGAACGGTCAGGCCAAGCGTGATAAAGGCTTCACGTATTCCTTTGATATGCTCGGCGAAGCGGCGCTGACTCAGGACGACGCCAAGAAATACTTTAACGATTACATTGAAGCTATCGAGGCTGTGGGTCTGGATAATAAAAAGCACTCCAACTCTCCTTGCCCGACTGTGTCCATTAAACTGTCGGCATTGCATCCGCGCTACGATGTGTCCAATGAAGGCCGTGTGCTGACAGAAATGTACGACACAGTGCTGGAGCTGCTGAAACGCGCCCGTGCGCTGAACGTTGGTATCACCATTGATGCTGAAGAAGCGGATCGACTGGAACTGTCGCTGAAACTGTTTGAAAAACTGTACCGTTCAGAAACAGTGCAAGGCTGGGGGCGTTTTGGTCTGGTTGTGCAGGCCTATTCGAAACGTGCTCTGCCTGTGCTGATCTGGCTGGCGGCGCTGAGTAAAGAGCAGGGCGATGTGATCCCACTGCGTTTGGTGAAAGGCGCATACTGGGACAGCGAGCTGAAAATGTGTCAGCAAAGCGGTTATGAAGGCTATCCGGTTTATACCCGTAAAGAGGCGACGGATACCTCTTATCTGGCGTGTGCCCGCTTCCTGCTGTCTGCCCATGTTCGTGGCCTGATTTTCCCACAATTTGCGAGCCACAATGCACACACTGTCACTGCCATTCTGGCGATGGCCACACACCGCGATTTCGAATTCCAGCGCCTGCACGGTATGGGCGATGCACTGTATAACCATGTGATGGACATCTACGGTGTGAATGTGCGTATTTACGCACCGGTCGGCAGCCACAAAGACTTGCTGCCTTACCTGGTACGCCGCCTGCTGGAAAACGGCGCCAACAGTTCTTTTGTACACCGCCTGGTTGATGCGCGCTGTCCGATTGACTCTCTGGTACATCACCCGGTTGATGTGCTGCGCTCGCGCCCGACCCTGCATAACCACTTAATTCCTTTGCCAAAAGATATTTTTGGTGACGATCGCAAGAACTCGGCCGGTATTAACATTGAGATCGAATCTGAATGGACCCCTTTCCGTGATTCGGTCGAAGCATTCAAAACGCATCACTGGATAGCCGGCCCTATTGTTAATGGCGAAGTACAGTCAGGCGATATTTTCCACGTTACGGCCCCTTACGACCGTCGTGAATCTGTTGGTGAAGTGGCTTTTGCCTCAAGCGATCTGGTAGCAAAAGCGATTGATGTCGCCGCCGAAGCCTTCCCTGGCTGGTCTGACACTCCTGCTAAAGAGCGCGGTGCCTGCCTGCAGCGCCTGGCTGATCTGCTGGAAGAAAATACCGGTGAACTGGTCGCACTGTGTCATCGTGAAGCGGGTAAAACCATTCAGGACAGTATTGACGAAATCCGCGAGGCGGTAGACTTCCTGCGTTTTTACTCCCATCAGGCGGCCACGGAATTAGCGCAAGGCAAATCAGTGGTTGCTTTTGATGGCCAGTCACGCACCTTGTCGTATCAGGGACGCGGTGTCTTTGCCTGTATCAGTCCGTGGAACTTCCCTCTGGCGATTTTCCTGGGTCAGGTATCGGCGGCACTGGCAGCGGGTAACACAGTGGTGTGTAAACCGGCTGAACAAACCTCGCTGATTGCGTTCCGTGCAATCCAGATGATGCTGGAAGCAGGTGTACCTGCAGGTGTCATCCAGTTCGTACCTGGTCGTGGTGCGGAAGTGGGCTCAGTGCTGACTTCTGATGAACGTATTGCGGGTGTGGCCTTTACCGGCTCGACAGAGACGGCACAGCGCATCAACCGCACACTGGCGGCGCGTGACTGCGATCCTGTTCCTTTCATCGCGGAAACCGGGGGTCAGAACGCCATGATTGTCGACAGTACGGCACTGCCTGAGCAGGTTGTGCGCGATGTGGTTCGCTCGGCATTTGCGTCAGCCGGTCAGCGTTGTTCGGCGCTGCGGGTGCTGTTTGTACAGGAAGACGTGGCGGATCGCATCATCACGTTGATCAAAGGCGCTATGGCCGAATTGTCGGTGGGCCGTCCTGAACTGCACAGCACCGATGTTGGCCCTGTTATTGATAAAACCGCCAAGCAGAAATTGCTGACCCATATTGGCGCGCTGAAAAATCAGGCCAAAATGGTGGCTCAGGCCAGCATAAGCCCAGATTGCAGCCATGGTGATTTTGTTCTGCCGACGGCGTTTGAAATTCGCGGTATCAAGGTACTGCAGAATGAAAACTTCGGCCCGATTCTGCATATCGTGCGCTTTAAGGCAAACGAGCTGGATCAGGTGATTGACCAAATCAACCAAACAGGCTTTGGTCTGACTATGGGCGTTCACAGCCGTAACGAGCGTACGTACAGCCATATTGAACGCCGTGCCCGTGTGGGTAACTGCTACATCAACCGCGATCAGGTTGGTGCTGTGGTGGGTGTGCAGCCATTTGGTGGCCAGGGTCTGTCTGGTACAGGTCCGAAAGCAGGGGGCCCGCACTACCTGTATCGCTTCACTAAAGATGTGTTCACTGCGTAATGGCTGCCGGAATTGGGAAGGAAAGAAAGATGACAACTAGTATTCAAGCGCTCGTCGATCAGAGCAATGCAGCCTGGGAAAACTGGAATGGCCAGGGCTATGAAAAACGTATTACTAAGCTGACTCAGTGGAGCAGCACGCTCGACGCGGAAGTGGCAGCTATGGTGGCGTTTCAGTGCCGCAATGCCAACGAGCATGTGGCAGAAACGGAATTAATGCCAGGGCCAACCGGTGAAACCAATGAACTGTATTGCGCCGGCCGCGGTATTTTTGTGGTCACAGCCGAAGCGACAACCCCTCTGGTGGCAGTTGCCGGCCAACTGACGGCCGCTTTGGTAACCGGGAATACTGTGCTGTTGTCTCTGCCGGAAGGGTACGAGAAATCAGCTCAGCAAATTGTCACTGAATTGGAAAAGGCTGAACTTCCGAAAGGCGTTGTACAGTCAGTGAGCACTAACGAACTTGACGTGTTAGTACGCCATGCTGGTGTTGCCGGTGTGGTGTTTGCAGGAAAGCGCGAGACAGCTTTGTCGCTGTCCCGTGATTTAGCCGCCCGTGACGGGCTGCTGGGCCAGTTGATTGCAGAGTCGGATTTTGAATCTTATCCTGTGATTGGCAGCCCGACTTATTCGCTGCGTTTCGTAACTGAAAGAACACGTACCATCAATATCACGGCGGTGGGCGGAAACGCGACGCTGTTGGAATTGGGGAGTGGCGAAGAAGCACATTAATGTTGATGGTGACTGTTACCAGTGACTCGTGACCTGAACCGTCAATCGATGGATTGGCGGTTTTTTAACAAGGACTCTCAGGTACGTTGTACGAGGTGGAGCAGAACCCAGTCAGCACAGAGGCTGAACTAAATCAGCATCATTCAATAAGCTCTTGCAATGACGGGAGCAACAATAATGAGGGAACTCAAACATGATAGAAAATAGCTTTGCTATCACAAGCACGTTTATCGTGTATCTGATTGCTATGCTTGCAATCGGTTATTACGCCTATAAACGTACTGCCAACTCATCTGATTACTTTCTTGGTGGTCGTTCGCTAGGGCCTTGGCCAGCGGCGCTGTCTGCCGGTGCTTCTGATATGAGTGGCTGGCTATTACTCGGATTGCCGGGCTATGCCTTTGCAGCGGGTATCGAATCACTGTGGCTGGCGGGTGGCCTGTTGTTAGGTACTTACCTGAACTGGCTGATTTGTGCCAAGCGTCTTCGTACTTATACCATTACCGCTGAAAATGCGATCACCATTCCTGAGTATCTGTCGAACCGCTTTAAAGATAACTCCAAGCTCATTCAGACAATTTCAGCCTTCTTCATTTTGTTGTTTTTCCTCTTCTATACCAGTTCAGGTTTAGTGGCAGGCGGTAAGTTGTTTGAAACCGTATTCGGTATGGATTACAAAATTGCCGTTGTGATCGGTACGCTCTGCGTAGTGTCTTACACCCTGTTTGGTGGCTTCCTGGCGGTATCCTGGACTGACCTGGTGCAGGGCCTGCTGATGGCGGCGGCACTGATGATAGTGCCTATCGCAGCAATGCAAGGCGGTTTTGGCGATCTGGCGGCGTCTCTGGAAGCCAAGAACCCGGAATTAATGACCTTGTTTAACGACGTGAAAGGTGAGCCGCTGACGGTAATCAGTATTATTTCTCTGGCCGCCTGGGGCCTGGGTTATTTTGGTCAGCCTCACATCCTGGCACGTTTTAACGCCACCCGTTCTAACCGTGATATCACAACGGCGCGTCGTATCGCTGTGATTTGGTCGGCGCTGTCTATGGCCGGTGCGATCCTGGTGGGTCTGGTCGGTATTCTGTATGCCGATAACCAGCTGGGTGGTAATCTGGCAGATGGTGAAAAAATCTTCATGTTGCTGGTGAATGCCATTTTCCATCCAGTGCTGGCCGGCATCCTGCTGGCGGCGATTCTGGCGGCGATCATGAGTACGGCTGACTCCCAGTTGCTGGTGTCGTCTTCCGCGCTGGCTGAAGATTTTTACAAGCAAGTGATCCGTAAAAACGCCTCAACAGAAGAAATCGTTACTGTGGGTCGTGTGGCGGTTATCGTACTGTCGATTATTGCACTGATGCTGGCAATGAATCCTGACAGCACAGTGCTGGGTCTGGTGTCTTACGCCTGGGCGGGCTTTGGTGCCGCATTCGGTCCTGCTCTGCTGCTGAGCCTGTACTGGAAAGAAATGAACCGTAACGGCGCATTGGCGGGTATTGTTATCGGTGCCCTGACCGTGGTTATCTGGAAACAACTGACAGGCGGCATCTTCGACATGTATGAAATTGTTCCCGGATTTGTCTTTGCTACGGTTGCCATTCTTGTAGTCAGCAAAATGACAGGGGGAGCGTCTTCAGAATTGCACGCCCAGTTCGATACCTATGAGAAGAATCTGAAAGAGTTTGACTAAAACCTTTAGCAAACCCAGACTCTCTGAATGCGCAGCTTTGGCTGCGCATTTTTTTACCCGTTACTCTACAGCAGACAGTTGGGCATAGAGCGTATCGCAGGTGGATTTGAGGGCTTTTAGTGTTTCCAGCGGCATATCCAGTTTGCAAAACAATGCGGCTGGCACTTGCTGCGCGTTCTGCTGCAGGGCTTTGCCTGCATCTGTCAGGCTGATCTCGCGAACTCGTTCATCCGTTTCACTGCGTTTGCGACTGACCAGTCCTTTCCCTTCAAGGCGTTTCAGCAGCGGTGTTAATGTGCCTGAATCGAGATGAACTTTCTCGCCTAACGCTTTGACACTCAGGCATTCTTTTTCCCACATCACCAACATCACTATGTATTGCGAATAAGTGAGATTGAGCGCATCCAGTATGGGCCGATAAGCGCGGATCATGGCGTTAGAAGCGCTGTACAGCGAAAAACAGATCATGTCATCCAGTGTGACTCGGGCTGGTATTTCAGTGGAATTGGCCATGTTCCATCTCCTGAATGGATAGAGTTCAATTAAATTGCGCACAATATACTTGCGTTCGAACTGAAAATCGATCTAAGATTGCGTGAAATTAAATTGCACACAACTTAATTGTTAGAGGTTATCTGATGAAAACAATTTACACCACTTCCGCAAAAGCAAGCGCTGGTCGCAATGGTCAGGTGAAGAGTGATGATGGTTTGCTGGATGTTTCTCTGAGCTATCCCAAAGCACTTGGCGGCAGCGGAGAAGCTACGAATCCAGAGCAACTCTTTGCCGCGGGTTACTCGGCTTGTTTCTCAAATGCAGTGCTGCATATTGCGGGTCTTCAGAAACTGGGCTTGCGTGAAGCACCGACAGAAGCAAAGGTTCGGTTACTGGCTAAAGAAAGTGGCGCTTTTGCGTTAGCGGTTGATTTGTCCGTTGAACTGACGATGGATGATCAAGCAGCCATTGAACTGGTGAGGTCAGCCCATCAGGTATGCCCTTACTCCAATGCCGTACGCGGAAATGTGGAAGTCAGCCTGGCTGTGAACGGCATTTCGCTGGATTAAGCGTCGCAGACATTGGTGATTTTTCTGTCCCGGTTTTCGCAGAATCTCTGCTCAAACCGGGATTTTTGTGCTGTTTTCGGTACCCTGATCTGACCAGCTTCAAAATCAGAGAAAATATAACTTTAGATTTATCCCAAAATGCCGTTATTACAAAGAATACAGATTTGTTTTAAGAGGGGTTATGTCACAACTCGGTTTAGGCGTTTGCCTGGGCATTGTATTGCTGATTGTGGCGGTTTCCCGGTATTTTGCACTGATGAAAGACGTTCGTGAGGCTGCCAGAGAGCAGGCACTCAAGGATGAAAAATACCGACAGGTATTAGAACAGGCAAAGGCTGTTGAACACGAAGAAAAAGTCAAAAAGGCGCAGTCAGGTCATATTCCCAGCATTTTATCGTTAGCGAAGGAAAATGAAGTTGGCAATCTCCGTGTGGCATTAGGCTGGTACCAGAAAGCTGCTGAACTAGGGAATGAAATCGGACAGAATGCGTTGGCACGGTTGAGTCGTCAGGATGTTGATGATCCTCACGGTGAAGCCAAGTCGCGCTATTGGGAGTGTCTGGTCAAATCAAACAACAATGAACCAGAGGCCTTGTTTGAACTCGGTCGTTTTGAGATCCGAGGCTATGGTACTGCGATCAATACCACTTCGGGTGTCGGCCACCTGATCAAAGCGGCTGAAATGGAATATGTGCCGGCGCAGCTGTTTCTGGGTGATTGGTACGTGGTGGAGTCGAATCCGACCCCATCGCCGCGTCGTGCCTTTTTCTGGCGTTTAAAGTCGGCCGTGAATAACGATGCGATGGGCTGTATTAAAGTCGCCTATTGTTTCCAGACCGGAGTGGGGGCGACGCGAGATCGCCGGCGAGCCATCTACTGGCTGGAGAAAGCGGCCGAGCTCGGCAACCTGGAGGCTCAGTATCTGGCGGGGAAAATGCATCTGAACAATGACCAGCCAGTTACCAATGTGACCGATGCCGCTGTTGCGTATATCTGGTTTTCTGTGGCGTTTGCTTCGGGATATCTGGATGCCAAAAAAGAGCGGGATACAGCGGTTCAGCATGTGGGCATTGAGTCAATTTTGAATGTTCAGAAAGTGGCTAAGCAGATTTATAAGTATTTGCACAACCCGCCAGTACCTGTGCATTCCACCATGGATTTGCTCGACAAAATGTATGACAGGTCTAAATACCGTCCGACTGATGCTGAGCTGGACGCCGCTTTAGGCCGCATCAATGAAGACATTGATGTGGATTCAGCGGTGCAAACGAATCCTGGTCCTTCTGCGTCCGGGCAGGGTAACGGTTCACAAAATACGGCAAAAAAAGACTGGAGCGGTGAAATGATCGCTGCTGAGTCAGTGTCATCCGCATAAGCGAAATCTCTGCCATTTTTCAGCCGTTGCTGAGTTGTTGTCTTAGTTGGGTGACAGCATAGCGCGGCTGCTTCCAGACAGTTACATTATACTGACATTAAAAGTCGCAGTTTTTTGCGCATGTTTGAGTATGAGGTAATGATGGCGACTATCTTTCCTTCCTGGCTTGGTGGTTATGAGCTGAATAAAAAAGTGACTAACCCGAACATTATTGTCGGGGACTTTACTTACTATTCCGGCTATTACCACGACAAGCACTTTGAAGATCATTGCGTACGTTACCTGATGGGCGATCACTCCACAAAAGCGGTGTGGGAATCCGGCATTTTTGGTGAGGTCGATAAACTCATCATAGGTAAATTCTGCTCGATCGCTTCGGGTGCCATTTTTATGCTGGCAGGCAATCAGGGACACAGACACGATTGGATATCGTCTTATCCGTTTGAGGTCAGTGAATTTGGTGACAAAGTTAAAGCCGGTTTTGCCAGAGCGGGTGATACGGTTATCGGCAATGATGTCTGGATTGGCAGTGAGTGTGTCATTATGCCAGGTGTACACATAGGTGATGGCTCAGTGATTGGCGCGCGGGCAGTGGTCACCAAAGATGTTCCGCCTTACAGTATAGTGGTCGGTAATCCTGGCAGAGTTGTTAAGTCACGGTTTAACGGCAGCGAGGTGGCTAAGCTGCTGGAAATGAAGTGGTGGGACTGGCCATTATCCATGCTGAAAGCCAATATGGATGTGATGTGCAGCAACGACGTTGAGGCTATGTACCAAAGGTATCTGTCTTCGTCTGAAGCGAACTAGGCGCTATACCCGTGACGGATCAGCGGATGTACATCTCTTCTCTTTGTTGAACTATCGCTCTGTTTTTTGATTCCTTGCAAAAAAATTTTGTATTTTTACATTAAATTTGAATATTGTGTTGAATCATTCAAAAAAAATTGAGTATTATGGTGCAGCACAAGATGCTATGAATCTGTTGCTCCACATCAATTTATTAGCATCTGTGCCGACAACATCTGTTGTCAGGGGGCACTGAGTGCCAAATAAGCCGACAATCTTCTGGTGGAATCCCCATGCGCCATTCACTTGTACTCGTTATTAATTCCGGAAGCTCTTCGCTTAAATTTGCTTTGATCGATGCCGTCAGTGGTGATGCAAGACTGACAGGGCTGGGGGAGTGCTTTGGTCTCAGCGATGCCTCTGTCAGCTGGAACTATGACGGTGAGAAATCCAGCTTTGCGCTGGAAGCGACAGGCAATCATCATCAGCAGGCGATTGATCGTCTGGTGCTATTGCTCGATGAACTGGGCCTGAAGCAGGACATCATTGCCATTGGCCACCGTGTGGTTCATGGCGGCGAGCGTTTCAGTGAAACTGTGAAAATCGATGAACATGTGCTGACAGAGATTGAAGCGCTGAGTGAGCTGGCGCCATTGCATAATCCGGCGCACGTTATCGGCATCCGCGCGGCGATCAGTGCTTTCCCCTACCTGCCGCAGTACGCAGTGTTCGACACAGCCTTCCATCAAAGTATGCCTGCTAAAGCGTATCGCTATGCGTTGCCTCAGAAGCTTTATCAGGACTTGGGTATCCGTCGCTATGGCTTTCACGGCACCAGCCATTTCTTTGTTAGTCAGGAAGCGGCCAAACAGCTGGGGAAACCGGCAGAAAAAACCAATGTGATCACTGTGCATTTAGGCAACGGTGCATCGATTTGTGCGGTGCGTAATGGCCAGAGTGTTGATACCAGTATGGGCTTTACCCCAACAGCCGGCCTGATGATGGGCACCCGCTGCGGCGATTTAGATCCGGGTATCGTGGATTTCCTGATCAACAAAGGCTGGAGTCAGGCGGATGTGCAGCAAGCCCTGAACAAAGAAGCAGGCTTCCTGGGTGTTTCCGGCTTAACCAGCGACTGTCGCGGCATTGTTGAAGCCATGGAAGAAGGCCATGCCGGTGCGAAACTGGCTTTCGAAATCTTCACTTACCGGGTGGCGAAATACATTGCTTCTTACATGGTGGCATTGGAAGAGTTGGATGCCATCGTATTCACTGGCGGCATTGGTGAAAACTCCTTGCCGGTACGCAGTGAAGTGCTTAAGTACCTGAAAATTTTCGGCTACCGCGAAGATGCCACGGGTAATGCTAACGCCCGTTTCGGCGCAAAAGGCATGATCACTAAACCCAATACCCCTATGGCAATGGTGATACCAACCAATGAAGAATGGGTGATCGCCAGAGAATCCATGGCGCTGCTGCATGCATAGCAGAAAGTCATGCTGATATTGAAGAACGGCCCCGAGTTAGACTCGGGGCTTTTTTTCGCGCAGATAATCAGTCGGGCTGAATCACTTGTCTGGTGACGAATCTCTGAACGGGAAACCACGTTGCCACCGTGTTGCGGCAAATCATTCGTATGTACCTCCGATTCACATATCTTCATCGCGTCTTGTCCTGAGCGATGTAGTTTTTCCTGTGCACATTGATGGGGATTCAACCGCTTCATTGCCGTTCAGCAATGGGGCAATACAGGGGGTAGAAATGAAATTATTCGAAGGTGTGATGTCTGTCTGCTTTTTTTTTTTGACAATGAATGAAGCGGATATTAAAAATTATGCAACGGTATTCTCAGGAGACGAAAAATGCAGCTGAAAGAGTACGCTGACAGAAGTGTTTTGTGCTGGTTAGCGACTGTTGGACATGATTCACGACCCAATGTATCTCCGAAAGAGATTTTTACGCTCTTAGATGAGACATTGATGCTCATTGCAAACATTGCTTCACCAGGGAGCGAAACAAACATTCTGCTGAATCCTCAAGTCTGTGTGTCTTTCGTTGATGTTTTTGAACAACGCGGGTTTAAGGTTACCGGAAGTGCAAGGATTGTAAATCAGGAAGATAGTCGGTGGGAAGGCTACTTGTCTGAGTTACGCAAATTGGCTGATGAAAAGTATCCGATAAAGAACATTTTTGAGATTCGTATTGAATCATTCTCGAAAATTGTTGCACCTGGTTACCATTTATTCGCTGATACAACGCCGGAAAGCCAGATTGAAAATGCTCTATCGACCTACAAAGTGAGTCGGTAGTGTCACCGATATAAAGTGATGAGGTTTGCTTTGCAATAGAGATGACCTCGAATCAGTGGCTCAGTGAATTGTGCAGGGCAGGAGCATACTTTGTTAAATCGCATTAACATTGCATTCCGAGGCAATAATTACGCCTATATATGCACTTTTACGTTTTAACGCCTATAGAAATCGAGCCAAAAACATACTAAATGTTTGCATGATAGGCATTTGTTAACGTTTTTTACAAAGTGTGCTCTAGCCCTGGTGAATTGTGTCACGATAAATACTATTTAACTTTCAGGAAAGCCTCTGATGCGGTGCTGAGGCTGTCTGACGTCCTGCCAAGAGTTTATCAACGGCGACTGATGAAATAAGACAGTATTGAATATTATCTGCGGATAGTCTGAGTCGTCACTGTGAACGTTTTCATCCTGTGAACTGAGAACATTAAAAATAGTTACATCAATAATAAGTCAATTGATAGTGATATAAAAAACTAAAGTTTCCTCATCTTTCTGACAATCAATCAAAAAGCATCAGAAATTGATTCCTCGGTGGTCTGAATCTCGGAGTTATCGATGAAATCGGAGAGGAAAAGTTATTTTCAGATAAATTAAATTTTTCGTACAGGGTTGAATACTTTGAATCAATATTTGGTGCGCTTATTAAATGGAGCTGAGTATTCAAGGAGGGGAGGTGGTGTCGAAAACCATCCGATAGAAGTATTTAATCGCATTCAAGACAAGTAATGATACCCACGGAAGCAGAGTCACATTGTTAATTACAATATTGTCAATATAAGGTGTGTTTTTGTTGGTTAATTCATCTTTATGTCTGGAAATGTTAACATGGTTGACTTATTATCTGTACATTGTTTCATTTTGGTTGTTGTGTTGTTTGATTTCGTGAGGGGCATCTGTAAAACCGTATAGAAGGGATTCATCGATAAATGGTGGAGATTAAAATCATTATTTTTTGCAGATCGCTCGTCAAAAGTTTAGCGGCTTATTGCGATCGGTATCTAAGTCGTAAGAGATTTTTCAGCATAAGGAAAGTCTGGTTTACGATAGAGGTGTTGTATAGGAGGTCATAAGAAAACTTATGAGATGTTCAAAAAATAAGATCTGATACATTGATTTTTAGATAAATTATCAAAGTTTTTGATGAGCGACCGATAATAGCGGTGATTTCAGTCTATCGTATTTAAAGCAGTGATTAAAATAAATGGAGTAAAAATGATTAGTGGAAATAATTCACCAAGGATGTTTATTGTTTCACCACCACCAACCCCAAACGGTAGCTTACATTTAGGTCACATGAGTGGGCCATATCTTGCCGCTGATATATACAAAAGAATTCAAAAATGTAAAGAAAAAACCGTTTATTGTATCAGCACTGATGATAATCAATCCTATGTAGATAAAACCGCTGAGCGGTTAAATGTTTTCCCGACTGAATTAATTAAAAAGTCAAAACACGAAATCCTTGAAGTTCTTGAATCATTCTCGATTGATATTAACCTCTTTGGAGAACATGATAAAGAGTATGAAGATTATGTTACAAGTTTTTTTAGTGATTTATATAAGTCTGAACAAATTAAAATTGTTGAAACAGAAGTTTATTATGACCCAATTACGAATCAATATCCGATTGAGTCCTTTATATCTGGAATATGTAAAGAATGTTTTGATGAGTGTTGTGGTGGAATTTGTGAAACGTGTGGTTTTCCCAACAATGGAACAGATCTCATTAATTACAACCCATCACGACTAATTAAAAAAAATGAACCAAGATTAGTCATTGATTTAGAAGAGTTCAGACGAGAGATCGAAAAAAATTTATCAAATATCTCGATGCGTCCACGGTTAAAATTACTTGTCGACAGAATATTAATTAATCGATTACCAAAGGTAATATTATCACATAAGCTACCTCGTGGAATTAAACTTGAAGATTTGGGATTGCAAGGTCAAGTTTTGAATGTATGGGCTGAGATGTATCCTGGACACTTGTATTTTTTGAATAAAGCGTCAGGCGAAATGACAGGTGAAGAGGAGTATGTACAATTTTTAGGTTTTGATAATTCATTTTTTTATGTTTTTCTTCATCAGGCATTACAAGTAGCAGGATTACGTATTAAAAAGGAACTGCCAAAAGTCTCAGAATTTTATACGAATCAATTTTATAACTTGGATTCAGATAAATTTTCAACCAGTAAGGGACATGCTATTTGGGCAATCGATCTTGCGCAGAAATACAATTCTGATGCGATTCGATTTTATTTGGCAAAATTTGCACCTGAATATTCTGAACAAAGATTTATCCTGGAGCATTTTTTGGTTGAAGGGAGAAGGTTTTGCTCACTGGTCAATGATATTTTGACATCCTGTGATCAAATAGAAAATAAAAGAACAAATGGTAAACTAGGAGATAAGTTATTTCTTTCTGTTCAGGAGAAAGGGCAATTTTCTATAAGGGAGATAGCAAAAGACTGTGAACTTAAGTTAAAGCATCTGCAAAGAATGATCCATGCTGGTGAGATTACAAAAGATGATGTGTATAAGACTTTACAAAATTTGCTATACCCGATTGCACCTAAATATAGTTATGTTTTAAAAAACAGTTGTGATAATAAATTAAATAATTATGAACATTATGGGTTTTCTAAGTTAGAGTTTGAATTATGATTTATGATATCATAGTTTTGGGCAATGGCATTTTAGGTTCAATGGCTACCTATTTATTGTCTGAAAAATACGGAAATATTTTAAATATATCAACACCATATGCTTTTAGAAATGAAATATATTCTAGTCATTTTGATGAATCTAGGATTGTGCATTTCGATGATCAAGATCCATATTGGAATGATATGGCTAAAGAATCTGATAAATTTAATAAAGAAATATCAGTTAATTTGGATAGTCCGTTCTACCGGGATGTAGATTTTTATCAGTCAACACATGCCTGGCAAAAGCTGCATGCACAAGCGGAAAGCACCGAGAGTATAGACGGAGCACCTAGAAATGGTGCAATTCTGAATCCGATGCTTTACATCAATACATTGAAAAGTATGGCAGTTGAAAATGGAGTAAAATTTATTGAAAACATAGCAAACATAGAATATAGCAAAATGTTTTCTCATTATTATGTTCAGTCGAAAATGCGTACTTTTGTATGTAAGCGCATAATTGATACAAGGGGGGCTTATATTTGTTTAGATGACTTATCTATTGGTAAGGTTGCTGGGAAATCGTTGTACTTCTTTGAACATGATGCAGGAGTTAAAGATTTTTGTTTTTTAGTACCCATTTCTCATGAAAAATTTACAGAATGTTACGGTGTATACCAATATGACAAAGTTCGTTGTGTTGGTCAGTTGAAAATAGGATTTTCGGAAATACAGCCGGAGTGTCTCGATTCCAAGTCTTCAATTATCGATTGGTTTAGAAATTCAAGTTCGAGGGAATATCAGCATGCAGATGCAATTTATTTCATTAAAGAAAAGTTTAGTAACATTCAGAATATAGCAATTAAACCCTGCATGTTTACTCTAACACAATCTGGATATCCTAAAATAGTGAGAGATAAGAATCTGATTAGAATTGCAGGATGCAATGGTAAAGCTGCAAAATGTGCATATTCAATGATTCGTTCAATTCTTACTGATGAGGGCTTTTTTTAAAATTGATGAAGATTGCCAACATTATATGCCGGAGAATATATGAAAATTAGAAAGTTTACGATGAACGATATAGATAAGTTGATCCCGTTGTCAGATCAATATCGTATTATTTATCAGCAAAATTCTGATGCTGCTGCTTACTTTTATTTTTAAAGGCCAGGTTTAAAAAGATGACTATCTATTTCCTGCTGCAGAGATTGATGGTTTAATTGTTGGCTTCAGTTAAATATATCCTAATTCCTCTCCGGTGAAATTAAAGCCGCTTTGGATTTTAAATGATTTATATGTCTCGGATTATTATTGAAAACGAGGAATAGCTGAAAGGTTTTAAAGTATGTTGATAAATATGCACAGAATAATACGATTGAGTTCATTTAATTAGAAAAATACAAAGAAAAAGTCAAGCGCAAACGTTGTATTAAAATAGATGAATTTTACTTCCATTTCAATGAAAGGGTTTAGTTATGTATATCCTGCATTTATATTTTTTTATAGCATTTTCAGTTTATAATTTTATGAGAGTCTCTATAAGCAGTTATTCACCTATGTTGGGTGAATCTGTTTTAATGATGACTGTGTTATTCTCTTTAGTTCCAATCCTGTTGGGAGGATACATTGGAACCATAGTAGATAAGTTGCCTGTTGAAAAAGTGATGGCAGTATCAACGTTTATCGTCCTTTTGTTTGTGTCTCTGTTCGATTTAAGCATCTATATGTTGTTTATCATGACACTATTAATTTCGACACTTTCTGTCATTGTAAATATTGGATGTATTAAGTTATGTAAAATTCATTTTGGTAGTAAGGGAATATACACACTAGCTTTTGTTGTCTCTTTTACAGGAATGTCGGCACCATTACTGTTCTCGGTAAAAGAAAAGTATAGTCTGGATTCAGGTGCAATTGTGATGACTTGTTTACTGGTGATGTTCATACTATCTTTGTTTGTTTTGTTAAAAAAACGTGTCTTAAGTGAAGATATCACAGAGCAAGCAATAAATTCTGATTCTAAAATTAGCATACCAAAACTAGCATTAATTAATACCATTGTTGGTAGTTATATGTATGTTTATGTTGCCTTTTTTTTCTTATTTATTCCAAGTTTATTCACAAAAAGTAGCTCATTAGAAGAAATCGGTTTTCTGATGTCACTTTATGGAATCGGTGTTGTCTCGATCCGTCTAATTATTTCGAAAACAAAAATTTCACTAACGAACAGTTATTACCTTATGGGAGTTGGTAAGTTGTGTTCGTTGATTAGTCTGATTTGCTTTTTCTCACTGCTATATTTCCATTACGAATCTTATGTTTTCGGATTTTCATCATTAATGATGGGCATCGGAACTGGATTAATGTTACCGACAAGCATCGTGATTAATCAAAATTTAACGAGTAATCTAAATTCTGGTAAAAACATGGGTAAGTTTACTCAAATTAACAAACTGTTTGAGTTAATTGGAGTTTCACTCATTGTTCTTACTTATGCATTGACAGGAAGTTGGTTGAATACGTTGTTATTATTTGTATTTATGTCATTGATAGTTGGTGCTATATATTTCATCCCTTTTCAAAGTGTTCGCACTGCAATAATTAGATAATACTATGTCGTTAATACGATGAGAATAAAATATAGCACTCAATTTGATACTGGAGTTAAATTTTGTCTAGTGAAATATTAGCGGAAGCATACATCATAAATGGTGTTGAACATAGCTGTCCAATCTCGATTGGTGAACTTATTCAGGGGAAAATAAAAATAAATGGAAACTTGGTGAATTTCTTGGTATCAGTGCCTGTGCAGTCTAAAAGAACTGCAAAGATTTTTATGGTTGATAAACATGTGCGCCAAGATAAATACTTGAAGGCATATAAAGCGATCCATATGCTTAAAAAAAAGTTTGGAATCAAAGATAATTTAGTCGTCGAAATTGATAGTCCATCAAATATTATACCATCGAAAGGATTCTCAACATCTTCTGCTGATATTGTTGCTACCTGTCGTGCTTTCTTTAAACTTTATGCTTTACCCGATAGAGATGATGTTATTTTAAATATTTTAAAAAATATAGAACGTTCAGATCCGGTTCTTTATTATAAGCCTTCTATCTTTTTGCAATCTGAATGTATATTGCTTGGGTTTATCAACTTACCAAATCTTCAGTTTATTGTTGTTGATGATGGCGGTTTTCATGATACGAGCAATAGTGAAATAGAATATTCTGAGAACGAAATTAAAAATTTTGATGATATGGTGAAGACCTTATTATCTGAAAATGAGTTATCGATCAATAAACTCTATAATTTTAGCTTGCAAAGTTCTCAGATTAATCAGAGGGTATTAAATAAGTCTTGTCTGAAAGAGCTGATAGAAATTTCTGAAATGTTCCATGTTGGTGTTAGTGTTGCTCATTCTGGTACTGTTGCTTTCTTATATTTCCCTGTTAACGAAGAATCTGAACAGCTCACGAACTCTATTCAAAATGAACTATATAAACGTGGGTTAAATATTTACTCCTATTTCCATTCTATTAAGGTATAATATGTATCAGTCTCCACTTGAATACTATTCTTCACCTGATTTGATAAAGGTTTCAAATAAAATTTATGCTCTAAGTTTTAAATATATGAAGGTTCCAAGTGTAAAGTTCGTGATTGATAAGTTGATACTTGAGAACAAGATTGATCCGACGATTCATGAACTGGTTGAAACATCGAGTGGTACTTATGCAATGTCACTTGCGATCGTATCAAAACAGATGAAATTAAAATCCACGATTATTATCGATGGATCTGTCGATGAAAATTTTCGCATGATGCTGAAAGCATTAGGAACAAAAGTTATTAAAATTTCTGATAATAAACTGAGTCAGAATGAGCGTATTGATTTTACAACGCGGTACATCTCTGAACAGCCAGAGACTCGACTATGGTTAAATCAGTATGATTCACCGGAGCATAGTGAAGGCTATGAAGCGATTGGAAAATTTATTGCTGGTCAGTTGGGCGCGGTTCAATTGGTTGGTGCTGTTGGCTCTGGTGCTTCAACGAGTGGAATATATCAGGGCCTGTCTGATGCAGAACCTGATACAAAACTTATCGGTATCGATCTAGTTGGTAGTGTAATTTTTGGTGGAGAGAATGGTATCAGAGATATATCAGGAATTGGAAGTGCGATTGTGCCTAAGAATGTGAACCATAATTTGTATGATCGGGTCCACTACTTATCGTCAACTTATATAAAAAAAGCAACCCTTGATTTAATTAAAGAGACAGCATTGTTTTTTGGCTACACAAGTGGTGCTGGTTATTTAGTATCTAAGTATGAATCTTTAAATAGCGAATTACCGATAGTGTTCATTTGTCCAGATATGAAGGAAAGATATGATCAACAACTGAGAAAAAGCTTTAAAACTGAAGGATTTGAGAGTTTTGATTTTGGTTTGCCAGATATTGTTTCCTGCGCTAAACATGTCTGTTCGGATTGGTCAATCATGAGGTTGAAATGAGTGGTTGGATTGTAATTATTGATGGATTTTCTTCTGGTTCTTATTATCCTGAACTTTTTAAAAATTTAGGCTATAAAATTGCACATGTTCAAACTAAGTTGGACATGCCAATTTATTTCATCAGAATGCAAAATTTAAGTCTATATGATAAAAAATTTTTCAAAGATGATGTTTCTTTATTTGAATTTCTTGAATCTGAGCCAGTTCAGAATTTCATAGCAGGATCAGACCCGGCGGTTGAGTATACAGATTTCTTGCAAAATAAATATTTACCAGAGAAAGCGAATGATTATGACTCGGAAGTTAGAATTAACAAGTTCTGTACCCATGAAAAATTAAGAAACTCTGATATCAGATCGATCCGCCAGCGACTTGTTCATAATGAGGATGAACTGATGCTGTTTGCAGACAATTTGGGGCATCAGAATTTGGTTTTAAAACCTGTCGTCGGTACAGGCGTAAACCATACAGCCTGTTTTGATAATCAAATTGTGGCGAGCGACTTTTTAGTTAAAGTTGTTGGTGGTAAAAATATTTATGGGAATATTATTGATAGTCTTTTGGTTCAAGAACGAATTATCGGTCAGGAGTTTATCGTAAATACAGTTTCATCTTTTGGTGAGCATCATGTGGTTGAAATATGGAAAGTCAGAAGAGAAAATATGGGTGTTCCATTGCTTGATTACATGACGCTGGAAAACATTAAAGATACAAAGTATCAGATGCTTATCGAGTACTCTAAGCAGTGCCTTGATGCTTTGGGGATTAAATTTGGTCCCTCACACTTAGAGCTGATGATTGATCAAGACGGTCCGGTGCTTATTGAGATAAACAGCAGGCTTCATGGTGGTATTTGCCCGGTATTATTTAACGCAACAGTCGGAAGTAATCATATTAATGAATCTGTCAAGTGTTATCACCTTGGAAGAGATTATGATTATGAACCAATGGATCATCAGTTAAACATGATGAGAGTTTCACTCAGGTCAAATGTTGAAGGGAAAATTTCAAGGGATTTAAATGAGAGCGATTTTTCATTTATAAACTCAAGTTTTTCAGTCAAGTCATCATTAACAGGGCGAGACTCAATTCAAAAAACATTTTCAGTTGGAACTTCCCCCGGGACCATATTTATGGCTGCTGGCACTGTTCGTGAACTCAATGATAATTATTATAAAATCAGGCATCTGGAGCAAAATGTATACAGAAGTATTCTGGTTGATTAATCATACAGATAATTCAGCGACCAGTTAAAACGTAAGCGGGGAGGCTGTTCATAGTTCTGTGTCAGCATAAGTCACAGATCCACATATTGATCGACCCTATTCGGCAGGGCGGGATCATACTTTGAATTTTAATGGAACTTTCTGATTTTACAGCGATCTGATCGGTATTCATTCCTTTATGAGCTTTGCTGACATGGACTTTTTTACTCACTTATCCCTTATTGAAGACCCTCGTAGCCACGTTAACCGTCAACATAACCTCGTCGATATCATGTTTCTCGTCATGGCTGCGGTCGTTTCAGGATGCGAAGGCTGGCAAGAAATCGAGGACTTTGGAGTGAATAAGCTTGATTGGTTGCGCAAGTATCGACCATTTGACAACGGTATTCCCACCCGACATTCGATCGCGCGTATCGTTAAAGGCGTCAAGATAGAAGTGCTGGTAGAGTCGCTCTTTTCTTGGGTCAATGCTAAGCGGGAAAGCGAAGGTCAGCCCATCATCGCCTTTGATGGTAAAACCCTTCGCGGCATCGTCAATCAACAGGGCAAAGGCAAGGCCCTGCACTTGGTCAGCGCTTTTGATACCGGAGAAGGCCTCGTCCTTTGCCAGCAATCGACCAAGCAAAAAAGTGAAGAAATTGACACGGTCAGGCAGTTGCTTGATTGCCTTGAAATTAAAGGGGCTATCGTGACGATGGATGCCTTACATTGCCAGAAAAAGACCCTAAAGAAAATCACAGAGAAAGGTGCAGACTTTGTCATTCAGGTAAAGAAAAACCAGCCCAAATTGCTCACGGCAATCCAGCAACAATTTGAGCCTTACTGGGCATGTGATGGAGAAGGACTGACCAGCCACTCTACCCGAGATGATAATCATGGACGGCGAGAAGAAAGGACAGTGTTTCAGATGGTGTCGGCCCTCCCCGATGAGATAAGCTCACTCTGGCCTGATATAAAGAGTGTCATCGCGGTGGAGCGGAGTCGCAGCCACAAAGGAAAAGGGACATTAGATACTCACTATTATGTCAGCTCATTAGATGTGGAGCCGGAGTTGGCTGGCAAAGCGGTGAGGCAGCATTAGCACATTGAAAATCAACAACATTGGGTGCTGGATGTGACATACCGAGAAGACGCCAGCCGACTGGGAGACAGAGAGGCGGCAGAAGTTTTTGCTCTACTAAGACGAGTAGCACTGAACATGGCGCAGCATCACCCGAAATCAATCAGTAAACGCCGAAAAATAAAGTGCTCCTGCTGGAGTGATGACTTCCGAATGGAGATGTTTTTTGGGGTGGAATCTGGTGATAAAAGGCAGAGCGAGAAAGTATAATCCCGCCCTGCCCTATTCGGGAAGTGGATGCTCAACTGGGATAACGTCAGATTCCAGTTCTGTACCGGATGCGTCCACTTCTCAGAAGCCTTCAACATCCCCGCATAGAGCAGCTTTAGCAAGCTGGTTTCGTTAGCGAAGCCGCCCTTGGTTTTGGTCAGCTTGCGGAACTGGCGGTGTACCGCTTCAACGTAAGCGCTCAATAAAGCAGTGAAGCCCTACTCAATGCCACTCAGATCAACATTCCAAGGCATCAGGCCCGACATATCATCGCCCACCGAACGTTTGGGCAACTCTGTAAACAGATGCCGGAAGTAGTAATTAGGGTTGATATCATTCGCTCGACACGTCATCACCAGGCTATACAGGTTGGCACTGGCCTTCGCTCCACCCACTGAGTTCGAGAACATCCAGTTCTTTCTGCCTGTCGTGAACGGCCGGATATCTCGCTCCGTCACATTATTGTCAATACTGATGTTGCCATCATCAAGGTAGGTCAGCAGCTTCGGCCACTGGTTTTTTGCATAGATGATGGCTCTGCCTAGCGCTCCTTTGGGCAACACATGCTGACTATCCAGCCACTGTTTGAAGTCATTCAAGACAGGAAGGCTTTCTTGCATTCTGAGTTGTTGCCGCGCTTCTGCTGACAGGGTTTTTGCTCGCCGCTCTATGCTGTACAACTTGCCAATGAAGGTCAGGGCTTTTTCCGGTTTACCTGCTTTCGTTGAAGGTGAGGCCTTTTGCGCATCGGTAAATTCCCGGCGGACATGGGCCATGCAGGCGGCTTGTGTGACCCCTTTGAGTGTGTCGTAAGCACTATAGCCATCTGACAGCAGATAGCCGACGTAACCCGTTAAAAAATCACGTACACAGGCGCCCGCCCGACTCGGCTGATAGTCGTAAATCACCACCGGATTGTCAGTATACTCGCCACTGCGATAAACCCACATGTAGGATTTGGATTGCGCCTGCCTGTCTTCTTCTCTGAGCACTTGCACTGTCGTTTCATCCGCACAGATGAGAGGCTCCTTGAGGAGTTGCGCTTTCATCGCATCGATGATGGGCTGAACTTTGCTGCCTAGCTGCACACACCAGTTGGCCAAGGTGGCACGGCTGATATCAATGCCTGAGCGGTTGAGGATATCAACCTGACGGTAAAGCGGCAGCGCATCGACATATTTAGCCGTCACCACAGCGGCGAAGGCCTCCGCACTGCCAAGGCTTTTGGGGATCATGCTGGCCGGCCTCGGGGCGGTAACCACCTTGCTGGTCTCTGCCGTCTGCTCGCACTGACGGCAGGCATACTTAGTGCGTTCGTGGCGGATCACACTGACTCTCTGCGGCAGGATTTTCAGTGTCTCACTGACTTCTTTACCGCACTCGTGTAAGGGTGCATCACAACAGTCGCAATACGGGGCATTTAAGGTGTGGTTTTGTACTTCTCGCTCAAGGTTGGCAGGCAGCGGCTTACGGCCGGTTTTACCGCGTTCGGCGGCTGGCTTGGGCAAGGCATTCTGCTGCTCGGCTTCGTTGAAGGTGCCTTTGGCGACTTTTTCACTTTGCGCGGCGAAGCGTTTGGATTTGTTGAGATTAAGCTGTTCAACCAGTAGCTGTACCTGGGTTTTCAGGGCGGCGACTTCCTCCTCCATCGCTTGCTTCTCTTGCGAGAGCTTGAGCAGCATCGCTTTGAGTTGTTCTACATCATCAGGGAAGTCAGTCATGGGGCATCGTCTTTACAACATTGAAGGTTGTCCAGTGTGACGGCTAAAAAGGATCGTTCAAGCGCAATATGATGATCAGTGTCAAGCGTCACACTTCCAGCCCGTTCAGGGGGCGATGGGCTTTGCTGTTCTCCAGCGACAGACCAGATAACAGCCAATGAAGCTGGGGTTTACTGATGGTGATAACACCATGAGGATTGGGGCGCGGCCACTTGAAAGTGCCTTTTTCCAGTCGGCGATAGTAAAGCCAAAAGCCATTCGTATCCCAAAACAGGATTTTGAGTTTATCCCGTCCCCGATTACAGAAGATAAACCAGGCTTCACTGAACGGATCCATCTCAAGCTGCTTGGCGACAATGAGCGAAAGGCCGTCGATGGACTTTCGCATGTCTGTCACGCCGGAGACCAGAAAGACCTTACCGGATGGCGTCATTGCAAGGCGTCCACCCAGTGTTTGATCTGAGCCGCACTCAATATCGCGGGTAACTCAGCGCGAATGCCGTTGGCAAAGACAATGATCACCGACTCAGACTGCGAGTGGTTATGTTCATCGAAGACGATGGGTTGCAACGTCTGCGTCACGTCAGGAGAACGCAGCCGCTTGGACCAGTAGAAGAAGGTTTGATAACTGATGTCGTTGTCTGCACAGAATTGCTTGATGGATAGCTGGCTGTGTTTTTGTTGTTCCACGATCGATACCCAATGGGCGCGCTTTTGTTCTTGGTTCATAGTACCTCCGCTGAAAAAGGCACTATGTCAAAGCGCGCGCGTTATTGGTATGTGGGGTTTATTGACCGCTTACATAGAATCATGGCACTCGGTACTGTTTTGTGAGTTTTGGATGTTTGGCGACTGATCAGATCGCACAAACGCTACCGAGTTCCTTTCAATTTCTACTTACCAGTGATCTACATTTAGGAACAGTTATTTAGAAAGGCTCACTCAATAGGAAATGGTGGATCCAGTGCTGTCGGTCACACTTCAGTGGCTGTCAATCGGAGACTGGTGAACGCTTACGTATCCTTTGCTCCGGCAATTGAGAATCACTTCCTGAATTGTATGATGTGAGTCGTAGTGCTCTTGGCGACAGCTTGAATCTGATATTGCTGTTAAGGAAATTTTATGATTTTCGGCTCAAAAAATGTTTCATATTTTGAGAGTCCATATTGAATATTATTTTGTAAAGTCCTATATATTCAATTACTTAGATTGTTTCATAAAAAAATTCTCTTTCTCTAATTCGGTTTTTTATTCTGATTTAATTTTATAAATAAAGTAAATGATAAAAACCATCATTAGATTAAATAACTATACACTATTTATTTTAAAGTTAGATCATCTGCTATTAATTGAATGTGCTCCAAATGTAAGGGTGTTTTGTCATTTTTTATTGAGTTCATTATTTTTGACTTTATTGAGTGGGAAATATTAAATTAGATAATTATTCCAACAATAAGAGTAATTCCAAGATCACATGCTGATAAGGTATGGGTAGTAACGTTTACAACTAAGAAACACTTTGGTAACCTATTTTATATCAAAGTAGTGGTAGTGACACATGATGAATATAGTTGCGATTGTCGATCCTTATTCTAGTGGGCAATATCTGGCAAATGAGTTTTTTGGCAGGGGGTACGCTTGCGTTTGTATCCATAGCTCAGTTGACATCCCTGATGCGTTCAAGGGCTCTTACTTCAAAGATAACTTTGTTGATTACATACATTTTAACGAAGAAAATCGGTCTGAAATTCTGGACTTTATCAAAACGTTTGAATGTAAAGCTATTGTTCCAGGTTCAGAGAGCGGTGTACTGCTGGCAAACCAACTGGCTAATGAAGCAGGGCTGCCAGGTTGTGAGCCTTCATTGTTAATTTGCCTGCGTGATAAATATCTTATGCAGGAGCGAATTGCTCAGGTTGGGCTTCGTTCAATTTCACAAGTAAGAACTTCAGATTATGAAACGCTCATTCCGTGGATTGAGAAAAATCAGATTGAAAAGGTCGTTATTAAGCCAATAAGTTCAGCCGGTACCGATAGTGTGAAGTTCTGTGAAAACACAGATCAGATTCAAATGGCAATGGATGAAATTATCGGTAAAAGAGATCTTTTAGGTAATTATAATGATGACGTATTAGCTCAGCAGTATATTTCAGGGAATGAATATGTGGTTGATAGCGTCAGCTTAGATGGCTTTCATTATGTTACGAATGTATCTCTGTATCGAAAGGAAAAATTGCATAGCGGTGCTATAGTTTATGTGGAAGAAATATTTATTCATCCTTCGACTATTGAAGTTACTGCGATTGTTGATTATGCCAAAGCCGTGTTGGATGCACTCGGCATTTGTTTTGGCGCGGCTCATATTGAAATTATGTTTGATGATGAAGGGCCGGTTCTTATTGAAGTCGGGGCCAGATTGCATGGAGCTAAAGCACCCCGTAATGTGCAGTTTTTCTCAGATGTATCACAGTTAGATCTTTTAGTGGATGCTGCAATTGATCCAGAAAGATTTAAAGAGCGCACCAGTAAACCTCCTGTTTGGTCAAAGCATTCAAAAGCAGTGTCCTTGATAAATTATGAAACAGGTAAAGTATCCTCGATTCCGGGAAAAAAATGGGCTGGAACCCTTTCCTCTTATACATTGTCCTTCTGGAATATCGAAGTAGGTCAGGAGATTAAAGAAACAAGTAATTTGTTTGACAGTCCTGGGGGTATTTTTCTAGCGAATCAAAGCCTGCAGGCTCTTGAATCAGATACGCAGCGTATTCGTGAAATGGAGAATGCGGGTAAACTATGGATACTAGAATGAATAAAGGTGTGATGTTTGTTCTCACTTTTGATGTCCTCTCTGCTGCTCAGTCTGTTTGGCTGGGATCGTTGCTTCAGGGTGTCAAAATTTACAATATCCTATTTGTAAATTTTGCAATTATCTCTTTGACTTTTGCACTCATGAATCATTTTAACAAGAAAGATAAAGCCACGATAACAATCAAGGATAGTTTTCTTTTTCTCGTACTTAATATTGGAACACTTGGTTCATGGCTGTTTTTATACATATCTCTGAAGTATATTGAACCCGCATTAACCGCTGCTACGATATATGGCATTAATCCGCTGGCGACATTATTGGTGAGTTTGATAGTTTGGAAGGCGTTTAGTGAGCTTTCCAAAGCTAAATTGTTTGTCAGTATTTTGACGATTGGTTGTATGGTTATTGTCGGATTAACGGTTACCGGTGGCTATTCATCGGTAACGAATGATGGTCATCATGAGTTAACACTTGGGTTTATCATGGCCATCATGACTGGTTTTTGTATGGCTATAGTTAATGTTATTTCTAAGAAAATTTATGAAAATGGATTTAATTTATACCAACTTATGTCAATGCGTTTTTTCCTGTTGCTCGTAGTTTCATTTTATATGGGGAGTAACATTGTGAATGATATCCAAGAACATGCTTTTGCATTTGTTGTTATTGCAATATTAGGAAATGTTATTCCACTGTTCATGCTTCAAAAGGGTATTGCTCTTATTCCACCAAGACAAGTCTCTTATCTGTTACTCTTAACGCCTCTGTTTGTATTTTTATTCCAGTATTTTGATAGTCGCTTACAATTGTCATTTTACTCTTTGCTTGCCATTATGAGTGTCGTTGTATTGTCTGTTCTCGGCTCATATATTGAATCCAGAAAGAAAGAGAAAATTATATTAAAAGAGGAGGAAGCTCGGTGAATCGCAGTTATGTAATTGCGTCTAAAGGACGTATTGTCAGTGTTGATGATAGCAATTTTGAAAAATTATTAGATTTAATGGAATTGTATCAAAGGTTTTATGGCGTTGCAGAGCCAGACAGAAAAGTGAACTATCAATTTTTCAGTAAATTTATCAGTGAGCATGATAAAGGCAGGCAATTTATTTACCTGGATTCATCAGGTAAGGCTATTGGCTTTATTACATTATATTTCACGTACTCAAGTGTTAGTGCCGTTGAAAGTGTTCTTTTAAATGATTTGTTTGTTCTGAATGAGTGTAGGAAAAAAGGTGTTGGTCAGGAGTTAATTAAGTTTGCCTATGATTGGATGAGAGAACAACAGAAATATAACTCTCTGAAATGGGCAACACAACTTCATAATGAAACTGCACAGCGTCTTTATGACAAAACAGAAGGCGTGGGTAAAACGTGCTGGTTTCAATACCAGTTAAAATAGAGTATTACTCTTAGTGAGGACAATATGACTTTTTCCATTTTTGAAAATCTAGAATCAGAAGTGCGAAGTTACTGTCGCAGTTTTCCTGCTCTCTTCGCATCAGCAAAAAATGAAATCATTTATGATGAGAATGGTTCTGAGTATCTAGACTTCTTCTCTGGTGCAGGATCTGTGAATTATGGCCATAATGATGCCGATATGGTTTCAGCTGCAATCAAGTATTTGCAAGATAACGGAATCATTCAGGGAATGGATATGTACACAACACAAAAGGAGAAATTTATTTCTGCTTTTAATCAACATATTCTGATACCGAGAAGTCTGGATTATAAGATTCAGTTTACAGGGCCAACAGGCACCAATGCTGTGGAAGCGGCGTTAAAACTGGCCAGAAAGATCACAGGTCGTCATACCGTTGCCTGTTTTACTGGCGGATATCATGGGATGTCACTTGGCGCATTGGCGGTTACTGCGAATGATTCCAAACGTAAACTCACGGGCGTACAAATGCCGGGAGTACTGCGTTTGCCTTATGATCAATTTTCATTTGGTGATCACGAAACGCAAATCAATTTCCTCAGAGATATGTTGTGTCATCCGGGAAGCGGCGTTGAACTTCCGGCGGCTTTCATATTGGAGTGCGTTCAAGGCGAAGGCGGCTTAAATTGTGCTTCTGCTGAATGGCTACAAGGGATTGCGAAGCTGGCGAAAGATATTGGTGCTCTGTTGATTATTGATGATATCCAGGCGGGCTGCGGTCGTACCGGAGACTTCTTTAGTTTTGAATTTTCCGGCATCAAACCTGACATTGTTTGTCTTTCTAAATCATTGAGCGGGTCTGGGCTACCGATGTCGGTCAATCTGATTTCCCGGCAATATGACTGTTGGCTTCCTGGCGAACACAATGGCACATTCCGAGGTAACAATTTAGCCATGGTAACTGCAACAGTTGCACTTGAAAAATTTTGGAGCAATGATGTTTTGTCTCGCAAAGTTCGAAGTGATTACCATGTATTGAGTACATTTTTAACTGAAAAATTAAATGACTTGAATGTTCCTGCTGTGGTCTGCGGTCGGGGCCTGATGATCGGAATGAAATTTGCTGACAACACCTTTGCCAAAAAATTAAGTAAGCGACTTTTTGAAAAACAGTTAATTATTGAAACTTGTGGACCACGGGATGAGGTTCTTAAATGTATGCCAGCTTTGACTGTTTCCAGGGAACAGCTATTGAATGGTGCAAATTTTATTATTTCAGTAATTAAAGAAACGCTGGCTGATTCAGCCTGTGAGAGAAAATTAAACAGTGAAGTTGCTCAGCAGGAGTTATTATGAATCGCAATGAATATGATTTGATAGGGATTGGATTTGGTCCTGGAAACATTGCATTGGCTATTTCTTTGGAAGAAAAAGACCTTTCATCATCTATGTTATTTCTGGAAAGTAACACGGCTCCTGATTGGCAACCGGAGATGTTGTTGGATGGTTCGGATATCCAACATAATCCGTTACGGGACTTTGTAACGCCCAGAAACCCAGTCAGTCCTTATGGTTTTCTGAGTTACTTGAAAGAAGAGGATCGATTGTTCGAGTATCTGAATTTAGGTTTAGAATTTCCACTGCGTAAGGACTATGCCCGTTATGTAAGGTGGGTCGCAAGGAAGTTTGATAAATGGGTCAGTTATGGTGAAAAGGTGATTGGTATTTCCCGTGATAGCGACAATCCGATTTTCTGGCGCATTGACACGAGCCTGAACAGAACACTTTATGCGAAAAGTGTTTCATTTGCGCCCGGCAGAACACCTTATATTCCTCCCGTGTTTGCAGAGAAACGTTTATCCCGTGTGGCGCATTTTACTCGCTACACATCGTCACTGTCACAGTGGGAACATGAATCAGAAATTAAATCCATCGCAGTTGTAGGGAGCAGCCAAAGCGCCATTGAGTTGGTACTGGACTTATCGGCACGTTTTCCGGATATGCAGATACATAACATTCTGAGAAGTTATTCTTACCAGTTAAAAGATGTCAGTCCGTTTACTGAGGAAATATACTTCCCTGAATTTGTAAATGATTTCTATAATTTGCCTCTTGATGAACAGAAAAATCTGACGCAGACTTTATGGCGTAGTAATTACAGTTCCGCAGATCATGATGTTATTCATTCTCTTTACGCAAAGATGTATGAAAATAAAATTGATGGCCGTGAACGTATCACCATTCATAATATGTCAGATATTATTGATTTTGAACAAAATAATAACAATGTAGTTCTTGTTACGAAGAGTAAATTTTCAGGCAGAGAAAAAGAACTGGTTGTGGACGGTGTAATTTTAGCAACCGGATTTCGGAATATGGGTGGCGGAGAAAATCAGGAGTATTTCCATCCATTATTGTCGGATATTGTGCAGCATTTTCACCTGCGGGAAGATGAATCACTCCATGTAAACCGTGACTATAGTCTTGAACCAATCAATGCTGCACCTCCATTTTATTTAAATGGTCTTTGTGAATCTACTCATGGTTTTGGTGACGCTGGGTCATTTAGTCTGCTTTCACTGCGTTCATGGAATATAGCTGAAAGTATTGAAAAAAAGTTGATTAAATAAAGGATGATTAAGCAATGGAAACAGCAGTGTCAACAATCGAAAAATATATACGAAGAAATACAGCGGCTGAATTTACTGATGAGTACAATTGTAAGTTGCGCCGGTTATTCCCATGGGATAATAAGGTAAATACCCGCCGTCCTCTTACTGAGTTTGGCTGTATTTGGGTTGTTGTTGAGCCTGGCAAAGATGTTGACCGCCATTCTCATGATGAAGAGGAAGCTTTTATTGTTTTGAGTGGCGAATGTCAGCTCGAAATCAATGGTGAGCACACACATATCTCACAGGGTGATGTTGTCTATATACCGCGTCATTCGGAACATCAACTTCGCAACCGTTCATCAGCATCTCCCTTTGTCATGATTGACATTTATTGGGATATGGGTGGTCAGTCAGACGTGACATTATAACGAGGCATGATAATGGAACCTACAAGCTTCATTGTTACATTACCCCCCCCAACGCCTAATGGTGGACTTCATGTCGGACATATGAGTGGTCCATTTTTAGCGGGAGACGTATTTGCCAGAGCATTGCGTCTCCAGGGAGCCCCATGTTTTGTCAGTTGTTATAGTGATATTCATCAGTCTTATGTCCGGGTTACTGCACAACGGCAGAATCGTTCTCCAGAAGAACTCAGTCAGTTTTGGAGTGAAGAGATTCATAAGACGCTGACACAGTACAATGTCTCTGTGGATGATTACTTTGTACCTGAACAGGAAAGTAAGAACTTTGTCAGAGGTATTTTCCATCGTTTATATGAAGACAGCGTGCTGATCAAAAAGAAAATGCCATTCTTTCGTATGAAGAATGACAAGGTTTGGCTGGATGAAGCTGGCGTGTCTGGCTTTTGCCCTTCATGCATGGCTGGCTGTAAATGTGGTATCTGTGAGGCTTGTGGTAATCTCACGAACGCAGAGACACTGATTGAACCGAGAGTGACCAATACTCCAGAAGCTGAACTGGAACTTGGTTACCATGAAGTGCTGACGCTGGAGCTTGAACGTTTCAAACCTCAGCTGCAGGAATTTTATCAGAACAATCCAAGGTTTCGTCAACGCTATCGCTGGTTGACGGAGGATGTTCTTCGTGAAGATTTACCGGCATTTCCGGTGACCGTTCCGGGGACCTGGGGGATTGCTTTTGAGCATCCGGATTTTCCCAGACAGGTGATTAATGCATGGCCAGAGTTAATGGCGCAATTGCTTTACAGTTACCAGAGAGCGATCCATCAGGATGATAGTTTAGGAACATTCCCGGTACCTGTGAATTTCTTTGGGTTTGACAACTCTTATTTCTACGCACTGGTGCATGCTGCACTGTTGACTCAGATAGAACAAGGTCGATGGTTGCCATGGTCAACGGTGATTAATGAGTTCTATAACCTCGATCATGCGAAATTTTCGACAAGCAACAACCATGTGATATGGGCATCTGACCTTGCCGAAAGATATCCTGTTGATGCGATTCGTTTTTATGCAGCTTTTAATGCGCCCGGATTTGAAAAATCTAATTTCAATGAAGCTGATATGCGTAATGTTCTTGAAAGAACACTATATGCACACTGGAGTCAGATTGCTCAAACCTGGAATATATGTATTACCGGAGAGAACTTAACGATCACTGTCAGCGGTGAGACAACGCAGACCGGGGAAGCTATTCGGCATCGAATTCTGACTAGTTTCTCCCCTGAGCGTTTTCACTTACGTCAGGCTGCTGAAGATATTTTACACCTGCTCTCATATATCGAACACTTGCTGAGCAAGGGGAATCAACTTAGTGATGCGGGTGAATTATTGGTTTACTTTGCTCAGGCTGCTGTCCCTTTGATGCCGGAAAGCAGTCAAAATCTCTACGCCTTACTGACTGGTAAAGATTTAATCGGGTTGGAAGCGCCGCATGTGCTGCACCTGCAACATTTGCCGGAAAGTTTCCATCAACTGTCATGCAAGGAAGCGACGAGCCGAGAGGAGGTAATCGTATGAGTTCCCGTGTCTGTCTGATGACATTTTCTATACTTCGGGCGCCATACGGAGACAGCAGAGTACGTGAGTTTGATGATCGCACACCTGATGTTTTTCTTGAGGCTGAACAATCCCCGGGATTTATTGATCGCGCTAGGCCTGTAGAAGATATTGAATGGATGTCTAATTACCAGAAAGACTGGGGCCGATGGGGACCATTTGCTGTCCCGCGTTTTTATCTTGATGGGATTGCGAAGGGGCACAGTACTCAGGCGCAGACCATTTCAATCTGGCAAGACTTAGAGAGTGTATTCCGGTTTGCTTACCAAGGGTCACTCCATAAAGAGGCCTTACGCATGCGTAAAGACTGGTTCGGTAAACAAAACTGGCCGATCTACGTGGTGTGGTGGATTGACGAGCAGCATCAGCCAAATTGGCGGGAGGCTTGTCATCGCCTTGAGCACTTGCATGATCATGGGAGTACGCCGTATGCCTTTTCATTTAAAACGCCATTTGATGCTACTGGTCAGCACTACAAAATCTCCCGCCCATAATGAATCATTGATACAAGAGTTCTGATGGAATCAATATTTCTGACCGCCCGTTTTCAGGGCGGTCCTGATTCACCTGTCATAATTTTGAGTGAAAGTGACGGGCCAAATAAAGACGATTTGTTGGCTGCAACTTATCTGGCTGTTTGTGACAGTGGTATTCAGGTGAAAGTGAAGTACTTTGATGATGGGCATAACGCATCCCAAGCCTCAGGTGTGGCTCATCAGATCGTTACTGAAAAGGCCGCAGCTGTGATTGGTCATTTCAGCAGTATTTGTGCGCTGGCAGCCAGTGAAATTTACGAAGAAGCCAGTCTGCCTTTTTTAGCGCCCGGCAGTTCGAATATTGCTTTATGTCAGAACACTATTTTTACGCTCCGCTTTTTCGGTCGTGATGACGATCAGATAGCGTGCATGGCTGCTGAAGCTGTTGCTGGTGAAAGCGTGATTATCATCGGTCAGAAAAATAATAATGGTGAGCTGCTGGCTGAAGCTTTAGTGCGAAATTTATCGGACAAACGTATTGAGAGCCGTTGTTATTTGCTGGAAGAAAAAGCATCACTTGGCATGCTTGCTGAAGTATTCGCGACCCGTGTTCCTACGATATATATTCTGGGCCGCAAATCATTTTGCTTTGATGTGGTGCGCCGCTGTACATTTCATGAGCGAAGCAGGGTGATTTTATCTGATGATGCCTGGGGCATTGATTTGTCTGAGTTACCGCATGACAATATTCAGGTTCCTTTTTTACATGCTTATGGGTCTGGAATTTTTGACAGTTCTGTTTCTGAGCTGAAACAACGTGCGATGGATTTATGCGGGAAAGTGCCCGGACCTTACTTTATTACCAGTTATCTCGCGGTGCGTGCGTTAACGTGTGCGCTGAAGACACAACCAAATCTCAGAGGAAGAGATCTGATCAATACTTTTAAAAAGAGCGTATGGACGACGCCATACGGAGATTTGTCATTATCAGAGAATCATGAGCTACAGGGGCTGCATTGGAAACTGTTTGGGAAGAGGAACATGCAAACTTCTGAAGCATAGGCAGAATGTGTGCTCTGACGATTTGGTAAGGAGCAGCAGAAGAGGTATCACTGCTTTGAATGAATTCTCTTCCAGTGAGGCGCTCATTGAGTTTTAGATGCCCACTTTGATCGGAATTCACGCGCTTTTAATTATATTTTTTTGCAATTATGGTCGCCTGCCCCACTCAGGTATTTGAATGAAGTGTAATCAATGTGAGCGGCGGGTGATGATTTCTTTCAAGACTGTTATTTGATGTTTTCAGACACATGGCATGAGCCAAAACTCATGCCATGTGTCTTTTTGTTGTTGTCTTAACCAAAGTGTTTAGGGGAAGGGCAGACCGGATTTGGAAACCCGTCTCAATGAAGGCACGCTTGTGTTGCGTGTTCTCCCGCCGCCATTGAATTGATGCATCGCTGCATCTTTGATCTCCAGACATTGCTGTCGATTTGGGTGTTATGCATTATCGCTTCGCGTTTTTATTGTTGATCTCTGCCAGTGTGCCAGCACTGGCCGCCCTGCTTTCCCCTGCGGTAAAAAGCGATATTGAGACTGAGCAGGCAAAACGCCTGCAATCTATTGAAGCGTCCCAACAGGCGATTGAGCAGTTACAGGCCTTGCCACCGCCAGCGCCTGTCCTGCCAGCTCAGGATGCACAATGCTTTGCGATTCAAAAGCTGACGCTGCGCGGTAATCAGCACATAGCCACAGACATTTTATTGGCAGCGATCGATTTCAGAGCCGGAGACTGCATCGGCATTGAAGCCATAAACAATATTCTGAAAATCGTCACTAACACCTATATCGACAAGGCCTATGTGACCTCCAGAGCGGTGCTGTTACCGCAGAATCTCTCCAATGGTGAGCTGGTTGTCGACGTGCTGGAAGGCAAGCTGGAAAGACTGCAGGAAAACGGCATGCCGTCATCGAGTTTGCTGCATCTCTATCCTGGTGAAAGTGGCCGTATTTTAAGTTTGCGCGATGTCGAGCAGACGCTGGATCAAATGAACCGTTTGTCCCGCTATAACGCGACAGTGCAAATGCTGCCCGGCACCCGGCCCGGTTTCAGTCTGGTCGATATTCAGACCAGAGCGGGCGCATGGTGGCGGGGTGAGCTGGGTTACAGCAATTCAGGGCAGGACAGCACGGGCAAGGAGCAACTCTCCGTCACGCTGGTGGCTGAAGATCTCTTGGGGCTCTACGAGAGCTGGAGCCTGTCCGGCGCGAAAAGTGCTGAGTTTGTCGATAGCCGGGACAGCCAGAGCCTGCAGCTGGTATGGGGAATGCCGTTCGGTTACTGGACCCTGAACTACCATTACGCCTACAGCGATTATTTGACCACAGTGAACAGCCAGAATTTCTCGTTCGCATCCAGCGGCGAAACCCAAAGGCACGCACTGGATAGCCAATGGTTATTTCATCGGGACAGCATCAGTAAGTCTTCACTTCGGGTGGGGCTTGGCTATGACCATGAGAAAAACTTTATCGACAAAACTTTACTGAACGGCAGCAGTAATGAACGCGCGTCGGTGACGGTTTCTGCTGAACACAGCACACGGTTGGCTGGCGGGTTTCTGACGATGTCGCCCCTATATGAGCGCGGACTGACCATTCCCGGTTATCGCGCTGCTCCCGGCAGTCCGGAAGAGGAATTTAACAAGGGCACAGTCACGGTGAATTATACCTACCCCTTGTCACCGGATTGGGCGTTCTCGACCACGCTGTTTACCCAAATTGCCGCCAAGTCGTTACCCGGCAGTGAGCGGCTGAGCATAGGCGGTGAATATTCGGTGCGTGGTTTTCAGGGGCAGTCGCTGTCGGGCGATGCTGGCTACTACTGGCGCAACGACCTGAACTACCACTTGGGGCAATGGCCTTTTCTGGGGCAACTGGATCTGAATGTTGCACTCGATACCGGGGCGATACATCCCGACAACACCGACCCCTTTGAACGTGGCCACTTAACTGGCGGAGCGGTGGGGCTGCGTGCTCAGTCGGGCGTTTACCAGAGTACTGTTTTAGCGGGCTGGCCCATCGAACATCCTTCCTGGATGTCGGTGGATGATTACAGCCTGAATTACCGTTTTTCACTGAGATTCTGAATTTTTCCGAGGGCAGCATGCGGCATCGCAATCATAAATTTACGCAAGTACTGACTTACGTTTTGTGCTGGATGCTGGCGACTCAGCCTGTCTGGGCAACCATTCAGGTCGATAGCAGCAGCAAGAACAACACCACGATCTCTGCCGCCGCTAACGGCGTGCCTGTGGTGAACATTGCCGCCCCCAATGCCAGTGGTTTATCGCATAACCAGTTCCAGCAATACAACGTCGGCAAAGAAGGGCTGATCCTCAACAACTCAACCGAAAAACTGGCGCAATCCCAGCTGGGCGGCTATTTGCAGGGGAACGCTCAGCTGAACGGGCGGGCCGCCTCTGTCATTCTCAATGAAGTCACCGGGGCCAACCGCAGCCAGTTGAATGGCTATACCGAAGTGTTTGGCCAGCAAGCGAACGTCATAGTCGCCAACCCGTATGGCATTACCTGTAACGGCTGTGGTTTTCTCAATACCCCGCGCGCCACATTAACCACGGGTGTACCTCAGTTTCAGAGCGGCTTGCTGAGCGGCTTTGACATTCGCCAGGGCGATGTCACTGTCACCGGGCAAGGGCTGGATGGCACACAGCAGGACTATTTCGATATTCTGGCCCGCACGGCAAAAATCAATGCGGACATTCATGCCAACAACCTGTCTGTCGTTACTGGCCCAAACCAAATTGATTATCTGACCAATGACGTCACAGCCACGCATGATGTGAAAGATAAGCCTTTACTGGCAATCGATTCTTCGGCGCTGGGCGGCATGTATGCCGGACGAATTTCGCTGGTGGCGACCGAGCAGGGCGTCGGCGTCAACACGGGCAGGTTGTTCAGTATTGTGGGTGATATTCAGATCTCAGCTGACGGCCAGATCAGCTTAGGGGATGTCAGCAGTAAGCAGTCACTTACTGTGCAGTCGAATCAGTCGGTGACGACCACAGGCACGCAGCAGGCCGGACAGAACATCGAGTATGTCGCGGCCGGTGATTTGCTTCTGAACAGTGAAAACTCAGCTGCTCAGTTTCAGGCAACGGCGGGTGATCAGATTCATCAGAACAGTCTGGTGGCAGCCACAGAAAGTGCGTCGTTCTCGGGGTCTGAAGTGAATTTTCAGGATTCAGAAACCGTCAGCCAGACAATCAGGGTTCAGGCGGATGCCATTCGATTGCAAAACAGTACGTTAATTGCCGGTGTGGCCGCAGACGGCTCAGAGAGTCATAACGGACGGGTGGATTTGACAGGCGCTGACGTGAGTTTGAGTGACAGCAGGATACAGGTGTCTGGCGAACTGAGCAGCGTGGCTCAAACCCTCAGTCTGGATGCACCGAGCCAGATTGCAGCAGAGCACGCCAGTCTGGCGGGGATCAGCCAGTTAACCAATGAGGGTCAGATCGCCGTTAAGCAGACACTGACAATCGCCAATCCTCAGTCGCTGACACTGCAGGGCGCAGGGACAACCCATGCCGGTACGCTGGAACTACAGGCGGGAACGATTCAGAACCACAGCCAGCTCATTGCCAATCAGCTGAACGCAGAGGCAGAAACAATCGATAACAGTGGCAAGCTGGTATCGGCTGGCGGGCAAACCTTGCGTGTCACAGGTTTGCTCACTAATCAGGGCGCGATTCAGTCTGCGGGCGAACAATCCATCACAGCCGGCACCTTTAGCCAGCAAAGCACAGGTGTGATGACATCCCAGGCCGAGCAGCAGATTGTGGCCGAGCAGATTGACAATGCCGGGACGCTGGCGGCTGCCGGAGCGCAGCGTCTGAGCGTATCGGGTCAGCTGACAAATACGGGACAGATCCAGGCTGTAGGTGATCAGTTTGTCGATGCAGACTGGTTTGCCCAGAAAGGCAGAGTATCCAGCGACGCCAATAGCCAACTGACCGCAGGTAGCCTGATTAACGATGGTGATCTGACATCGCTTGGCGATATGAGTATCAGTGTGGATACCCTGACGCTGAATCAGGCGGCGACGGCAAATGGCGATCTTGATGTTAATACCACGGGCGATATGGTTCTCAACCACAACCTGAGTGCTGGCGGGGATGCCCGTCTTTCTGCCGGCGGCAAGCTTTCAAACAAAGGCAAGCTGGTGGCTCAGGGACAGACGACCGTCAGCGTTGGCGGCACCTTCACCAATCTGGCCACCGGCCTGATTTCAGGTAATACCACTGTACTGAATGCCGGTATGCTGACGAATCAGGGAACGATACAGGCACTGACCAACCTGATGGCGACCCTGACGCAGTTCACCAATCAGGGCGCGACGCTGGGGATGCAGGACACCACCTTAAATGTGGCCGGTAACCTGACCAACACCGGCCTGCTGTATGCCGGTGATCAGGGGTATTTCTATGTCAAAGGCCACCTGATCAATACCGAGGCCGACATTTTAACCAGCGGCAAGATGGTGATCGCCGGAGATGCCAGCGGGGCCATGGCAAGCTCGGTGCAGAATATTTCTGGGGTAATTCAGTCCGGTGCTGATCTGGATATGAAAGCTCAAAACATCGTGAATAAGCGGAAAGTACTGGAGATTGAAAAATCCTCAGGCGAAGGGGTACAGCTGGATCCGCACTATAACCAGAATGAATTTACGGTTGGAAGAAATTCACCCTATGCACCTTCCTATTCAGAAGAAGAAAAGTGTACAGAGGGAAATGGTGGTGAAAAAGATGAGCGTTGTGAGACGAGTTATAGTGTTAGTTACGACTTCCATAATTTTGTTGTTGTGCAAGAAAAACTGGTCGTCACACAACAATCCGCAGCCTCACAAATTGTGGTAGGTGGTCATGCTTCACTGAACGCAAATACGCTAAAAAATGACGCCAGCCTGCTTCATGTTAATAAAAATTTAAACATCTCAGCGAATACATTAGAAAACAAAGGGTATAAAACCGGTGTTTATACCACCACAGCGACTTACAGATTAAAAGATCATGATGGTATCAAAAGTTTTACCTATGGTTTAACAAGTAAAAATACAACGGAGTCTGGTGTTGGAGTTGTCTCGTCTACCATTTCCTCTGGCGGAATAACGAATTTTAACGTCAAAAATGAAATCAATAACTCAGATATAAAGTCCAATATCGGTTTAACTAATGCTGGCCGTCCTGATAAACAGGCGCAACAAGCGGGTGTGCAAACCGCTGCGGGCAATCAGCTTGACCTTGCACTGAATACATCAACTAATAATATTCCGTTCCCCGATTTCCGCCTGCCGACCAGCCCGAACGGTCTGTTCGTGTATAACAATGGCCCGGACAGCCAGTATCTGATTGAAACCAATCCGGCGCTGACCAATCTGGATCAGTTTCTGGGATCGGATTACTTCTTCGACAGCATCGGTTTCGATCCGCAAAAAGATCTCAAGGTGCTGGGGGATGCCTTCTATGACACCCGCACCATCACCTCTGCCATTTTCGAACAAACGGGCCAGCGTTACCTCAATGATGATGTCGGCACGGATCTCGACCAGATGCAGCAGCTGCTCGACAGTGCAGGCCAGCAGAAAGACAGCCTGAGCCTGCAGGCCGGGGTGGCACTGACGCCGGAGCAGGTCGCCGGGCTGACGCAGGATATTGTCTGGTGGGAACCGGTTGATGTGAACGGCCAGCAGGTGCTGGCACCCAAGCTCTATCTGTCGAAAGTGACGCAGGACAATCTCAGCGGCGGCGCGTTGATCAGCGGCAGCGAGGTCTATGCAGAAGCCGGCAATATCATCAACAGCGGCCAGATGGACAGCAAGGGCAAACTGCATCTGGTTAGTGATGACAATATCAGCAACCTGGGTGGCAGCATGACCGCGGGTGGCGATATTGAGATGGACGCCGTTAATGATATTCAGAATATCAGCGGCCAGATAGCCGGTGAAAATATCGCACTCAGCACGGAAAAGGGCGACATCATCAACCGCACTGAGGTTGAGCGTGTCAGCATCACTCAGAACGGCGCAGTAACCACAGCCGATGATGCCAGCGGTGTGGTATACACCGATACCCGAGTCGGTGAGACGGCCAGCATTAACGGACGCGGTACGATCACCATGAGTGCTGGTGGCTCGATTAAAAACACTGCTGCCAATGTCACTGCCGGTGGCGATCTCAGCGTCAAAGCCGAAAAAGACATCATAGTGACCGCCGAAACCCAGCGCGATTACCTCAAAACCCGCGATCAGGAACACCTGGATGTTGCTGTGCTGGGATCCGGTTTATCTTCCGGCGGCAACCTGAGTTTTGATGCCGGAGAAAATATTTCGGTCACCGCATCGGACATGTATGCAGAGGGTGAGCTGGCAATGGTTGCCGGGTGGGACGTTGCGCTCAATACCCTGGTGAATGAAGCCTTCAGCCGTGAGGAAACGCACAACAGTCAGTCGGTCAGTCATATCAGGCAGCATCAGGGGACGCAACTGGCGGCCAATGATGGCGTGTTTATTCAGTCCGGTAACGATATCACGGCAACCGGCAGCCAGATGTCTACGCAAGGTGACGTGGTTGTGCTGGCGAAAGGCGATATCACTTTCCAAGCTGTTAACGACAGCGAATACCGTTACGACCAAACCACTAAGAAGAAATCCTTTGGCCGCAGAGAAACCTCCATTCAGGAATCGCTGACCGAAACTGTGGTCGGTGCCGATGTATCGGCGGGCGGCAAAATCATCGTCAAAGCCCAGAAGTTTGGCAGCGTCCAGACCGCAGGCGGCGACAGCGATATCACTATTGTCGGCTCCAACTTTACCGCGGGCGAGGGCATCGAAGCCTCGGCCGATGGTGATGTGACCGTCACCGCGCAGCAGTACCAGAGCTACAGCCGCAACGAGACCATTAAACAAGGCTTTGGCGGCCTGTCGGGTTCACACAAATCCGAGGTGGATTCGGCCACCCTGCTGGATACCAGCGGCATGATGAGCAGCGATAACATCGACATCACCTCAGGTAAGTCGATTACGCTGGTGGCCAGTGATGTCGAGGCAGAGGGCGATATTACTGCCACCGCCGTCGATGAGGTCATTATTGCGGCCGGACAGGAAAGCCGTCAGCACGAAACGTTCGAGCAGGAATACGGCGCCTTCAGAGGTGGTGATCTGTTCTCTATGGATTCTGAACGGCAGGGCGAAATCCACAACACTGCTAAAGGCAGCGCCCTGTCGTCCGGCGGCACTGTGAATATCAACGGTGGCAGTGTGACTGTGATCGGCTCTGATGTCAGCGCAGAAGCCGACGCCAATTTCACGGCAGATACTGGCAGTGTCACCGTGCTGGCGGCGGAAGAAAACCATAGCACCTGGTCGTCCACGGAATCCCTGTCGGTTAACGTGGAAGATGCTCTGAAATCAGTGGTGAACCCGTATGAATCGGTGAATTTTGACGGCGGTCAGGCCAAGCTGACACTGGCAAAAGCCGAGTACAGTAAAGCTGACAACAAGACCGATGCTACCACCCATCGCGGTGCGTCCATCATTGGCAAAGGCACGGTTCTGATGGACGCCGCCGAAGACATTGTGATCCAAGGCTCTGATGTGCTGGCCGACGCCGATGATGATGGCAACGGTAACATTGAACTGACCGCGGCGGAAAATGTGCTGATCCGCGAAGTGCTCGACACGGAATCGACCACCTCTTCCAGCATGCAGGGTGAAGCCGAGCTGAGCCTGGTGGTGCAGCATCAGGCCGTGGAAACGGGCAAAGCGGCGATCGCACTGAAAGAGTCTGCAGACAAGCTCAAACAGGCAGAAAAAGATTACCGTCAGTACCAGAAACAAGTCGACAGCCTGGAGAATACGCTGTCTGAGCTGGAACAGGCACTGGCGAACCATGAACCGGGGGTGAGCGCGGCGGATATTGCCGAGCTGAAAGGCATCATCAGCGATGTGAAAAGCGATGAGGCGTTCTATCTTGCCAGCATTACATTGGCGACAGTGGATGTGGCGTCGAAAACCACCTTGCTGATGAAGCAGGGAGCCGCCGCGGCGCAAAGCACCAGTACACTTGGGATCGATGCGGGTCTTCATCTTGACATGTCAGTCACCCAGACCGACAGCAAGAGCACCAGCTCAACCGCACGAGGCTCGTCACTCGCGGGTCAGAATATCATCGTCAATTCCGGTACCCAGACCGATCAGCAGATACTGGTGCAGGGCAGCTCGCTCACCGCCAAAGAGGGCGTGACGCTGGATGGCGGTACGGTCAGTGTATTGGCCGCTGAGCAAACACAGCAGAGCCAGTCTCAGACGGAAAGCGGGACCATCAGCGCGTCGATGACGGTGCACGGCAGCAGCACCGGCGGCAGTCTCAACGCCAGCCTGAATCAGTCGGAGCAGCGCAGCCAGTCGACCACGTATGTCAACAGCGGGGTGTCGGGGAGTCACATCACCATTAATTCCCGTGGTGATACCCATATTCAAGGTGCCAATGTCGATGCCGCTGAGTCGCTGAACCTGGATATCGGCGGCGATCTCAGTGTGGCTTCGGTGCAGGATCGCCACAGCTCAAGTAATCAGGGGGCCGGTATCAGCGGCGGTGTCAGCCTGAGCGGCCAGGGAGAGACCACCGGCAGTAATGGCGGCCTGAACGCCAGCAGTGGCCGTGTTATCAGCTCGGAAACCCAGCTCACCACGCTCACCTCGGGCGGCAAGGCCGAGATCAAAGTCGCGGGTAACACCGATATCACCGGCGCACTCATTGCCACTGTCGATGAAAACGGCAACGACCTCAACAACCTGACGCTCAACACCGGCAGCCTGAGTTACAGCGATCTCAACAACACCGACTACCGTCAGGATCAGTCGGCTGGCCTCACCACCAGTGTCGGCGTGCAGCAAGGGGGGATCGACTCCACCTACAACAGCAGCAACCTGCAATATAAAAACACCTCGTCCTACAGCAAAGACAAGACCCTCGCAACCTTGGGGCAGGGCGAAATCACCCTGAGCGATGACAGCGACCTCACGGCGCTGAACCGCGACATCAGCAACACCAGCCGCGACCTGTTCGAAGTCGACCGCCAGCAGGGCAACGTAGATGTCACCCTCGACCACCGCCTGCTGACGGAAGAAGGCCGCCATAACATTGCCGAGGATGTGAAGCGGAATGAACTTGGCTTGTCCTCGCTCGCCGATGTGGTCACCAAAGATTCCGTCTCTGTCGGCGATACTTTTGAGCATGTTGATAACGTTCAGAAAAACCTGGATGTTCAGAAGCTGGTTGCATCGCAGGCAGAGGGCAAGTTTGCGGTCATATTAAATAACCTGGATACAGCAACAGCTTCAGAGAAGCAGGCCGCGATTAATGCGTACGCCGCTGCCTATGCCGAAGTGTATGGCGTTAATATCGATTCGGCATTGGTTGTTGCGGTCACCAAGATGACGCACGGGGCACATTACATGAATGGTAATGGTGCCAGCAAAATCGTTATCAATGATGAAACCATGAAGAATGCGAAGGACTACATGACAACGTTAGGTCATGAAGTCACGCATGGTCAGGTTGCGCAGGGCGGATTAGACAGCCGGGAAAATAAAACGCTGAATGAAGAATACGCCAGCCTGATGGGCGGGTATTCAGCGGACAACTACGCCTTTGTATTGGAAAACAGCGGGCTGGGAACGGTTAGAGAAGGAGATATCAACCGCCATCATGGGAATCAGTCAGCACTCATCAGTCGTAACAGTTCCAACTATCTGGCGGATGAAGCGGTATTGCCCGCAGGCAGTATCGAGTACTACCTGAATCAGGAAGAAGTACAGAAGAAACTGTCTCTGCTTGCCAGTTGTAACCAGCAGGGGGCAGGTTCTGCGGCTTGCCAGCAACTGAATCAGACCAATCAGCTTGACCACATGCGGGATGCAGAGCTTCAGGCGGCTTGTAAGGACATGAGCAGCCCTGGTTGCCGGGCACAGATAGCGAAGGCACAGGCCGCGCTGGATTCGTTTGATGAAGGGGCATCACCCTGGGACGACACCCGCCTGGGGCAGGAGCAGGAAAGCATCCGTACTGTGCTGAATGATCCGTCGGGCAGAGCGCGTCAGGCACAGCAAGAGAAATTAGATTTAGCGTTCAACGTATTGGCGGACTTTTCGCCTGGTGTAGGCGATGCCAAAGGATTCGCAGAGGCGGAGACGAAGTTGGACTACTTGCTGGCAACGGTCGGACTCGTTCCTGTTGCTGGTGACTTAGTGAAAATGGCAGCCGATGCATTTAAGGTTGGCAAAGTCGGTGAAGCACAGAAGCTCCTGAGCAAAGCGCAGGAGCACTTCCAGCATGTGGATGCGGACTTTGATGATTTGTCCTCATCGAATCCACTGGCTTTAACGGATAAAGGATCGTCACATTCTCCTGAACTACCACATTCGGGTCAGAAGGATGGGAATTCTGTTGCGCTTCATGAAAAGCCATCAACACCGGAGGCTGAGAGTACGCTGGCGAAGCAGGAAACTGAAGGTCAGGGTAGTGACGTTGGGGATGATGATGGTAGGATGCAGGGTGAGGGTGTTGTTTCAAACACGAAAGTGTTAACCAGAGCTGAAAGGTTAGAGATTCAACAAACGCTACAAACTCGAGTTGGTGAAATTCGTGAAGAGCTACCAAAGAAACTCCGAGGTAGCGGCAATATGGGAGTTGCTCAGCTTGATATTCCTGGATTACCATCTGAGTTGAAGGCTCACAGTCGTATTAACAATCCAGTAGATAAGGGCGCTGATGGTTTTGTGCATTTAGCGGATGAATCTAACTGGGTTTTTAAACCGAAGACCGTTGATCCCGATAATGTTAGAGTGGATACACCCGATGCATATACAAGACAATGGGATACAGAATTCAAGATTTTGAACGATGTAGCTTTAAGGCTTGGAAATAATAAAAATGCAACAGGTTCTATAAACCTGTTTACAGAAAGACTGACTTGTACAAGTTGTACAGACGTCATTTTCGATTTTAAAGCTCGATATCCTAATATTCAGTTGAATGTGTTTGCCGGAGAATAGTTGTGGACAAATGGTCATATGATGAACTTCAAGAATTTATCCATGAGGATATTGAAGAGTTTATGGGCGATGGACTTAACATTCGACAGGCTTCTTCACGTATACAGGTTGAATATGCGAAATCCATTGAGGATAGTGAGTTAGAAAAATTAATTATTTATATGGTTTTGTGTAAAGAGGGTGTGAAACATGGATTTCTTAGGGATGATATCAAGGAGGAAACCCTAGAACTGTTAGGGAGGATTGATCTTGGACTGTGTGATAAACAGCTTAGTCATTTGGAGCGGCATAAATTAAGAGTTGAAATTGGTAGAACAGTAGCTCTGATCGCTTAAAGATGGCCTGTTCGGGAAGTGGAGGCTCGACTGGACCCTGTAAATAATTCTGTGTAACTGCCTTGGTTACATGTATTCAGTGAGTCTATCCTCGAACATAATCATAAAGC